>NZ_ANBC01000078.1:0-5626 GCF_000341125.1 Nocardiopsis lucentensis DSM 44048
CCAGGAGCAGCACGGGCGACCGCCTCATCCGCGCCCGGCGGCGATGCCGGGCAGGTCGACGTCGGACCACCGGTCCCCGACGGGGATCAGGTGGACGGTTCTGGTGTCGTCGGGGTGGCGCTCGATCCGGATCTCCAGCCGGTCGTCGCTGAGCCCCTCGGCGACGCCCTCGCCCCACTCGACGACGGTGACGGAGTCGGGGAGGGTCATGTCGAGGTCGATGTCGTCGATCTCGTCCGGCCCGCCGAGCCGGTAGGCGTCCACGTGCACGAGGCTGGGACCGCCGGCCAGGGACGGGTGGATGCGGGAGATGACGAAGGTCGGCGAGGTGACCGACCCGCGTACGCGCAGGCCCTCGCCCAGGCCCTGGGTGAACGTGGTCTTGCCCGCGCCGAGGGGCCCGGACAGGATCAGGAGGTCACCGGGGCGGGTGAGGGCGGCCAGGTCCCGTCCGAGGGCGCGCATGGCGCCGTCGGTGGCGGCCGTGACCTCGTGGACGACGGGCGCGCCCGTGGCGGTGGCTGTTACGTCTGTCATCTGACTCGCAGCTTGTGTCGGTAGTGGGTCGGGTTGGCGACCGGGCACGCCGCGCCCGGCGCCCCGGAGGAGACCTCCCCACCCAGGCTAGACGGGGTGCGGAGGCGGCTGGGACGCTCGGCGGCGTCCGGCTCAGGCGCCGCCGGTGTACTCCCGAGGAACCCGCGCGCCCACCCGCGTGACGATCTCGTACGGGATGGTGTCCAGGACCTCGGCCCAGTCCCCGGCGGTCGGGGTCGCGGCGTGGTCGGTCGGATCGCCGAACAGTACCGCGTACTCCCCCGCCTCCACCGGCTCATCGCCTACATCCACAACGAACTGGTCCATGCAGACTGTTCCCGAGATGATGTGAGCGCGCTCTCCGAGCAGCACGGGACCCTTGTTGGTGGCGTGGCGCGGAACGCCGTCCGCGTACCCGAGGGGCACCAGTGCCAGGGTGGTGTCGCGGTCGGTGACGTAGCGGTGTCCGTAGGAGACCCCGCTTCCGGGGCCCACGCGCTTGGTGAGGGCGACGCGGGACCGGAGGGTCATCGCGGGCCGCAATCCGGGCACGTCGAAACCCGGGATCGGAACGAGTCCGTAACTGGCGATACCGCCGCGCACGAGGTCGAAGCGGGCCTCGGGGAGCGTGAGCAGGGCCGCCGAGTTGGCGATGTGCCGGACCTCGGGGGTGAGGCCGATCTTGTCGGCCGTCTCCAGGGCCTCGTGGAAGTTCGAGAGCTGGAGCGCGATCGACGGGTGGCCGGGCTCGTCCGCGCACGCGAAGTGCGACCACACTCCGCTGACGCGCAGATCACCGGCGTCCTCGGCGCGGGCGGCCGCCTCCACCAGGGCGGGCCACTCGGCGGCGTTGACGCCGCCGCGGTTGAGCCCGGTGTCGATCTTCAGCTGGACGCGCGCGGGCCGCCCGAGTTCGCGCGCCGCGGCGACGACGGTGTCGAGGACGGCGCGGTCGCTGACCCCGAGGTCGATCCCGGCCGCGACGGCCTCCGCCACGGGTTCCCCCGGCGGGATGATCCAGGCGAGCACGGGCGCGGTGATCCCGGCCGCGCGCAGGCCGAGGGCCTCGTGGATGAAGGCGGTGCCGAGCCACGTCGCGCCGCCGGCGAGGAGCGCGCGAGCCGCCGGAAGCATGCCGTGACCGTAGCCGTCGGCCTTCACCACACCCATGAGAGGGGTGCCGCCGGCGTGCTCACGGAGCAGCCGGGCGTTGTCGGCGATCGCGTCCAGGTCGACGCGGGCGTGCGCGAAGTGAGCCATGCCTCCAGTGTTCCACGTGTGGGTTACCGCTCGGGAGCTGCGGGTATGTGGGCTACGACCGAGTTCGAGGCCGTTTCTGGGGGGATCGGCATGGGCGAGTTCGGAAGTGAGCGTCCGGTCGACGCGGTACGGCTGTGGTCCGGGGGACTGGCCACGGCCGTGGTGGCGGCACTGGTCGTCCTGGTCGGCACTCTGATCATCCGGGGGGTTCTGGGGATTCCCGTGCTCGCTCCGGAGGAGGCCGGTGACCTGGGTGACTCCGGGACCGTCGCCTACGCGTTGATGGCGGCCGCGGCGGCACTGCTGGCCACGGGCCTGCTGCACGTGCTGCTGCTCGCGGCGCCGCGACCGCGCGCGTTCTTCGGCTGGATGATGGGTCTGATCACGGCGGTCGCCGCGGTCACGCCGTTCCTCCAGGGCGCCGAGCTGGCCAGCCAGATCGCCACGGCGGTCATCAACCTCGTCGCCGGGGTGGCGATCGCGACACTGCTGAGCGGCGTCGCGGGGACCGCCGTCATCCGGTCCGGGAGGAGGTCGCGCCCGGTGTTACGGCACGAGGGCATCCTGCCGGACGTGGACCGGTCCGACTACCGCGGGGATTCGCGGAGGTTGTGACCGGGACCGGCACCGGAACCGCGGGACCGGGGCCGGGGCGGCGGGCGGAGAACGGCCGACGGGTACGACGGGCCGACACAGGCAGCCATGGGGGGCGGGGCCGGGGGTCCCGCCCCTTCCGTCGTGCGCGGCGAGGGTCCGGAGTCGGCGTCGCACGCAACGACCCGCGCGCGCCGCTCCACGCGGCTCCCACGCCGTGCGGCCGCCGCGCCGCCGCGCGGACCTCACTCCACGGTGACCTCCACCGGCAGGGGGTCCATGCTGACGAGGGTGGCCAGCGCGCTCGCCTCCTCCTCGGGGAAAGCCCCGCTGATCGCCGTGCTCCCACCCGACAGTCCGACCTCGCAGGCGACGTCGGGGGAGAGCTCCGGCGCGGTGACCACCTCCCCGTCCACCACGATCGCGAGGCGGCGCTCCGGGCTCCCCGCCGGGTGGCACGCCGCCTCGCCGGTCATCCGGGCCCACGTGTCGGCTCCCCTCTCGGTGAACGCGACGTTCACCAGCCACGCGGAGGCGATCGGGCTGTGCTCGGTCTCGGCGGACGCGACCCCGCCGTTGTCGAGCGCCGCCGGACCGAGCAGCAGATCGCCGCTCCCGTCCGGTGACGGCAGGGCCAGCTCGGCGTCGGTGCGGTCCTCGGCGCCGGGCTCACCGACCGGCCCCGCCAGCCCCACGACCGGATGGACCGTCAGGCTCCCCCTCCGTTCCATGAGGGCGACGGCCTCCTCGACGTCCGCGTCGCGCGGCAGCTCGACGGTGACCGTCCTCCCCCCGGCGGTGACCACGGGCTCACCCGCCTCCATGCTCCGCACCCGCCGCACCAGGAGCTCGGCGACGCGGTCCACGGTCTCGGGGGAGACGGTGGCGGTGGGATCTCCCACCCGGAAGGCGACCGTCTCACCGCCTCCGGGGCGCGCGGACCACCACACCCAGGCCATCGCGCCGGCCAGAACGATCATGGTGAGGGCGGCGGCCGCGAAGACCGCGATCAGCCACCCGCGGCCGCGGCGGCGGGGTGTCGGGGGGTGGGGGTACACGGGGTTCCTTCCTGGAGAACCGTGGGAAAGCCGACCCGCGCGCGAGGATCGGGGAGGCCGGCTCACATCATCGGGGCGATGACGACCCGGTAGCGGTCACCGTCCTCGGTGGACACATCCCGGCGGAAGTCGTTGACCCGGTTGACGGACCGCTGGACCACGTCGCCGTCGATCTCGCTGGTATCGACCTTGGGAAGGTACTTCTCCACCGCGCGCAGCGCCTCGTCGACGGTCATGGCGGTCTCCCGCCGCTCCGGGACGATGCGCCACCCGGCGTCGGCGAGGCGGCTGATGGCGATCCGGAACATACCGGTCTCCCTGCGGTCTCGGGGGGCTCTGAGCGCATTCTCCCCCATCACCTCGGACGCTGTGAAGTGCCCGTTGTGCGGTTGACGCACGTTCGATCGATGTGCACCCGATGTCCGTTCCGCCCGTCCCGGGCGCCCGTGCGTCACAGCCAGGTGACCCGCGAGTCCTCCAGGTCGTAGCGTGCGGCGACGATGTCCAGGAGCCCGGAGTCGACCCTGTCCCGCAGGTCGGGGTCCTCCCGCAGCGTCTCGGCGACGTACCGCGCGTTGGCGCGGACGCAGTCGTCGACGAAGTCGTCGCCGTCGTCGGGCGTGGACTCGACCACGGGAAGGATCCGCTCGACCAGGTAACCGATGTGGCCGTGCGGGATCTCGCCGCTCCGGTGCGCCTCGACCGCCGCCGTGACCGCGCCGCACGAGGAGTGCCCCAGAACGACGACGAGCGGTACCTCCAGGTGCTCGGCGGCGTAGCTGAGGCTGCCGAGGACGGACTGGTCGGGCACCTCGCCGGCGGAGCGGATCGTGAACAGGTCCCCGAGCCCCTGGTCGAAGACCAGCTCCGGGGGGACGCGCGAGTCCGCGCAGCCGAGGACCGTGGCGAAGGGGTACTGCCCGTCGACGAGCTCGGCTCTGCGGGCTCTGCCCTCGTGCGGGTGGCGGGAGTGGTGGCGGCGCCAGCGCCGGTTGCCCCACCGGAGCAGCCGGAGGGCGCCGTGGGCGTCCGCGGAACCGGGGGAGACGGTGGGGACGGATTCGGCGAGGGCGGCGGCTGGAACCGCGGTCGCGGCGGCGGCGCCGGCGCCGCCGAGGAGGGAGGCGCGCAGGGCGCCGCGGCGTGAGAGGACCATGGGGGGTACGCATTCCTCACATAAGTAGTAAAACTACCGTGGGTATCACGGACGCCACAGAAACTACTCTTCCGGACCAGAGGGAAACCATGGGATTGACGGGTCCCTAACGCCGTTGATGAGACCCTGACGCCGCCAGGCGCACGATCGTGCGGCAGGACCCGCACCCGGCCCGAGCCCGCCGTTCCCGCCGCCCCCGGAGACGGACCGCCCGGTGATCGACGAGCGCCCTCTACGATGGGTTACCTACCGACCGTTCGTTAGGCGATCGGTCGCGTGTGGACCCGCCGACGTGGGTCGAGAACCCGTCCGCCCAGCGCACGCGCGCTCAGCAGGAGGTAGATTCGACAGTCGTGTCCCGAACTTC
Organism: Nocardiopsis lucentensis DSM 44048; assembly: GCF_000341125.1. Lineage (GTDB taxonomy): Bacteria > Actinomycetota > Actinomycetes > Streptosporangiales > Streptosporangiaceae > Nocardiopsis > Nocardiopsis lucentensis. Next base: position 4,973 of record NZ_ANBC01000078.1, read on the forward strand.
CCCAGCCGAACCAGCGCCCGCACGCGGCGAGGTCGCGCGGCGCCGCTCCGGCCGCCCCGGCCACGACGCCGATTCCGTCCTGCGCGTCGCCGCGCGCGTGTTCAACGAGCGCGGGTACGACGGCACGAGCATGGAGGACCTGGCCCGCGCGCTCGGCGTGACCAAGTCGGCCATCTACCACCACGTGAGCGGCAAGACCGAACTGCTGCGCCGCTCCCTCGACCTCGCCCTCGACGCGCTCTTCGCGGTCACACGGGAGGAGGCTTCGACCACCGGCCCGGCGATCGACCGTCTGGAGAACGTCCTCCACGGCAGCGTCCGCGTCCTGGTGGAGCAGCTCCCGCACGTGACCCTCCTGCTTCGGGTCCGGGGCAACACCGAGGTGGAAAAGCACGCGCTGACCCGACGCCGCGAGTTCGACCACCTGGTCGCCGACCTCGTACGCGAGGGCATCGCCGCCGGTGAGATCCGCGACGACGTGGACCCGGCGGTCGCCTCCCGGCTGCTGTTCGGCATGGTCAACTCGATCGTGGAGTGGTACAAGCCCGACCGCGGGCTGGACGCCGACGAGCTCGCCGACTCCCTGTCCCGCATCGCCTTCAGGGGGCTGCGCGCCGACGGCTCCGCATAGGGGTCACAGCGGCGGCGTCCCGC
>NZ_ANBC01000078.1:5632-6415 GCF_000341125.1 Nocardiopsis lucentensis DSM 44048
CGAAGACGTCGTTCGAGGGGTGGCCCCTCCGCGAAACGGCCCCGGCGATGACGGGCGACGGGTGGGCGGGGCCGTGTGGACGGTGGCTGTGTGGCCGGAACCGGACACATGATGTGGCCTCAACCCCTCGTGTCACAAATCACTGGATTTATAGCATGGGGTGTCCCCCACCCCAGCAGGTCCGGAGCGTCGCACCAGTGGTCCAGTACCTCGCGCAGAACGCCCTCACCCCCACGATCGCCTACACCGTCTCCGTCATCGGCTCTCTGCTCGGCCTCTCCTTCGCCGCGCGCGCCCGCCTCACCGTCAGCGGCGCCCGCTGGGTGTGGCTGTCGCTGGCCGCCCTCTCCCTCGGCGGCACCGCCGTATGGTCCATGCACTTCATCGCGATGATGGGCTACTCCGTGCCGGACGTCATCATCCGCTACGACCCCCTGCTCACCGTGGGCAGCGGCGCGCTCGCCGTGGCGGTCATGGCCGTCGCCCTGGCCCTGACGGCCACCCGGCCGACCAACGCCCGCCTGGTCGTGGGCGGCCTCATCTCCGGGATCGGGATCGTCTCCATGCACTACATGGGCATGGCCTCGATGAACTTCGTCGGGACCATGCGCCACGACCACGGCCACGTGATCGCGGCCACCGCCATCGCCCTGGTGGCGGCCACCGCCGCCCTGTGGTTCGCCTCCCGGCTGAGGGGCTCCCCCGTGATCGTCGGCGCCTCCCTGGTCATGGCCGCCGCCGTGACCGCCATGCACTACACGGCGATGGCCGGGGGCGACATCG
>NZ_ANBC01000079.1 GCF_000341125.1 Nocardiopsis lucentensis DSM 44048
TCGCGCCTCCCGCCTCCGAGGGACGGCGTGCCGCCCCGTCGGGGTCCAGCGCCCACGACCTACTGCTACCGCTCATCGTGGGCCTGTTCGTGTTCCTGCTCATCTGCAGCCTCGTCCTCATGCTCGCGGCGGAGGACCGCGGGAGGACCGCCCCGGGCGCGCCGACCGCGCGCGGGGAGGAGCGGCGCGACGGAGACCGGCGACTCGGGAGCGGCCGCGCCGACGCCGACGCCGCCTCCTACACACCCCGGCACTCGGCGCGCGGCGGCACACGGCCGCCCTCGCCCGACGACGACGTGTGGACGCCCCGCCGGCGCTGAGCCCCGCGCCAAGCCGACCCGCGCCCGAAAAACCGCTGGCCCCACCGGATCCGACCGGCCTACAATCGGCGGACCCGTGCGCTCCGCGTACCACGGGGCCGACCGACGACGGAGAGGACGACGCCATGGCTGAGTTCACGTTCCACCCCCAGCCCATCCTGAAGATCGTCCGCGAGCCCTGAGGAACACCCTCCTCAACAGGGCTCGCCGTCACAGAGAGCCCGACGTGAGCACTCACGACCACTCCGCCGACGCCTCCGCGTCGCACCCCCTGGCCCCGTTCGGCTGGACCCCCCGTGTCGAGGCCGCCTTCGACTCCGTCGCCCTGACCAGCCAGCACGTCCTGCTGCCCGCCCGGGTCGGCGCGGCACGCAGGGGCGGCGCACAGGTCCTCCTCCCGAGGCCCGAGACCGCCGAACACTCCCCCGCCGTGCGCCGGGCCGCCCGCACCGACCCCGCCAGCGCCCCGACCAGCGGCGACTGGGTGGCGGTACGCCGCTCCGGCGGCACCTGGCTGATCGAGGCCGTCCTGGAACGCGCCTCGGCCCTCGTCCGCCAGGGCGTGGCCACCGACTCCCACGACCAGGTCCTGGCCGCCAACGTCGACGCCGTCCTCATCTGCGAGGCCGCCGACCAGGGGCCCAACGTGGGCCGTCTGGAACGCTTCCTGAGTCTGGCCTGGGCCAGCGGGGCCACCCCCGTCGTCGCGGTCACCAAGGCCGAACTCGCCGGCGACCGCCTCCCCGAGGTGGTCGAACTCGTCGAATCCGTCGCGGGCGGCGCCGACGTGTACACCGTCAGCGCCCACACCGGAACCGGTCTGGAGGATCTGGCCGCGCGCCTGCTGCCCGGCAGCACGTGGGTCCTTCTCGGTACCTCCGGCGCCGGGAAGTCCAGCCTGGTCAACGCGGTCTCCGGACGCGCCCTGATGGACACCGGCGAGATCCGCCACGACAAGCGCGGACGGCACACGACCACTCACCGCCAGCTCCTCACCCTGCCCGGCGGAGCCCTGGTGCTGGACATCCCCGGCGTGCGCCGGATCGACGTCCCGGGCGACGCGACCGGTGTCGACCGCACCTTCGACGACATCCGGGAGTTCGCCGCGCGGTGCCGGTTCGCGGACTGCTCACACGGCCCCGAGCCCGGTTGCGCGGTCGTCGCCGCCATCGACGAGGGCGAGCTGGACACCCGCCGCCTGGAGCGGTGGAACAAACTCCGGCGCGAGGCCGAGCGGAACCGGTCCAGGGCCGACCGGCGGCTGCGCGAGGAGGAGAAGCGGCGCTGGAAGGCCAACGACAAGGTCGCCAGGGACGCTCGGCGGCGTAAGCGCGGCCACTCCTTCTGACCGTTCACCCGCGCGGACGCCCGGCCTCCCCGTCAGGGGGCCGGGCGTCCGCCGGTTCGGGCGCCGAAGCGGCCGACTCAGATACCGAAGGCGCGCCGCGCGTTGTCGGCGACGGCCGCGGCCAGCTCGTCCTCGTCCATCCCCTTGGTCTGTGCCAGGGAACGCAACGTGTGCGGGATGAGGTAGGGGGCGTTGGGCCGTCCCCGGTAGGGCTTGGGCGTCAGGAACGGCGCGTCGGTCTCCACGAGCATCAGCTCCGGCGGCGCCACCCGGGCCGCCTCGCGCAGGGGTTCGGCGCTGGCGAAGGTCACATTGCCCGCGAAGCTCATGAAGTAGCCCCGCTCCGCGCAGACCTTCGCCATGTCGGCGTCACCGGAGAAGCAGTGGAAGACGACGCGCTCGGGCGCGCCCTCCTCCGACAGGATCCGCAGGACGTCCTCGTGCGCCTCGCGGTCGTGGATCATCACCGCCTTGCCGTGGCGCTTGGCGATGTCGATGTGGCGTCGGAAGGACTCCTCCTGCGCACGCGCCCCCTCCGGGCCGGTGCGGAAGGTGTCCATGCCGGTCTCCCCGACCGCGACCACGTGCGGCAGGGCGGCCAGCGCGTCGATCCCCGCCAGCTCCTCCGCCAGGCCCTCGTAGCCGCCGCCCGGACGGGCCTTGCCCGCCCAGTCGGTGTCGTCGACCTCCACACCCGTGGCTCCGTCGCCGTGCACGATGCGCGGCGCCTCGTTGGGGTGCAGCGCGACGGCCGCCCACACCCTGCCCGGGTGCGCCTGGGCGGTCTGGGCGGCCCAGCGCGACGACGGCAGGTCCACGCCCACCTGGATGAGCGGGGTCACGCCGACGCCCTCGGCCACCCGGATGATCTCCTCGACCCCGGGCGTCTGCATGTCCATGTGCGTGTGGCTGTCGGCCACCGGGACGCGCAGGGGCTCGGGCACGGGCGGCGGGGTCTGGCTGTTGCGCTCCTTGACCGCCTTGCCGCTACGCCTGGCCATCGGCGCCCTCCAGGCCCAGGCGTGCCAGCTCCTCGTCCACCACGGACGGGTCGAGCTTGGCGAACAGCGGCTGCGGACGGCTCAGCGGGGTTCCGGGAACGATCGGCCGGGACTCCCAGCGCGCCTCGTCGCCCGCGTAGTCCCCGGTGATCACCGGGTAGTCCACGGACTCCTCGGAGCCGCCGATGGTGTCGTGGCCGGTCTCCAGACGGGGCATGCCCGACCAGGTGCCGGTGCCGCCGAGCATCGCGTACACCTTGTTGGCCGATGCGGGCAGGAACGGCGTGAGCAGCGTGTTGGCGTCGCTGACCAGCTGGAGCGCCACGTGCAGGACGGTGGCCATCCGCTCCGGGTCGGTCTTCTTCAGCGCCCACGGAGCCTGGTCGGAGATGTACTTGTTCGCCTCGGCGACCGTGCGCATCGCCTCCTGGAGCGCCGCCTTGAACTGGGACCGCCCCAGCCTCTCCCCGACCGCCGCGAACGCCGCCCGCGACTCGGCCAGCACCCGCTGGTCCTCGTCGGTGAGCTCGCCCGCCGCGGGGATCTCGCCGAGGTTCTTGGCGGCCATGGAGATCGACCGGTTGACCAGGTTGCCCCAGGCCGCGACCAGTTCGTCGTTGTTGCGGCGCACGAACTCCGACCAGGTGAAGTCGGTGTCCTGCGTCTCGGGCCCGGCGGCCATGATGTAGTAGCGCAGGGCGTCGGCGGAGTAGCGCTCCAGGAAGTCGCGCACGTAGATCACCACGCGGCGCGAGGAGGAGAACTTGCGCCCCTCCATGGTGAGGAACTCGCTGGAGACCACCTCGGTGGGCAGGTTGAAGGAGCCCAGACCGCCCGCGTCGCCGCCGCGGTCGCCCTCGCCGCTGGCGCCGAGCAGGATGGCGGGCCAGATCACCGAGTGGAAGACGATGTTGTCCTTGCCCATGAAGTAGTACGAGCGGGCGTCCTCGTTCTGCCACCAGGCGCGCCACGCGTCCGGTTCCCCGATGCGCCGGGCCCACTCGATGGACGCGGACAGGTAGCCGATCACCGCGTCGAACCACACGTACAGGCGCTTGTTGGCGTTGTCGGACCAGCCCTCCAGGGGGATGGGCACACCCCAGTTGAGGTCACGGGTGACCGCGCGGGGCTGGAGGTCCTCCACGAGGTTCAGGGAGAACTTGAGGACGTTGGGACGCCAGTCGCCCTCCTTGCCCTTGAGCCACGTGGTGAGGATGTCCGCGAACGCGGGCAGGTCGAGCATGAAGTGCTCGGTGTCCACGAATTCGGGGGTCTCGCCGTTGATCCTGGACCGGGGGCCGATGAGGTCGATCGGGTCGAGCTGGTTGCCGCAGTTGTCGCACTGGTCCCCGCGCGCGCCGTCGTAACCGCAGATCGGACAGGTGCCCTCGATGTAGCGGTCGGGCAGCGTACGGCCGGTGGACGGTGAGATCGCGCCCTTGGTGGTGTGCGTGAAGACGTAGCCGTTCTCGTACAGCGTGGTGAACAGCTGCTGGGCGACGGAGTAGTGGTTGCCGGTGGAGGTACGGGTGAACAGGTCGTAGGAGAGGCCGAGGGCGACCAGGTCCTCGGCGATGATCCGGTTGTAGCGGTCCGCCAGCTCCCGGGCGCTCACGCCCTCCTGGTCGGCCAGCACCTGGATCGGGGTGCCGTGCTCGTCGGTGCCGCTGACCATCAGCACGTTGTTGCCCGACATTCGCTGGAAGCGGGAGAAGACGTCGGAGGGGACTCCGAAGCCGGACACGTGACCGATGTGGCGCGGTCCGTTGGCGTAGGGCCAAGCGACCGCGGTCAGGATGTGGCGATTCGACGACATGTCTCAAGACTAAAGCCGCCGGGGCACGACCGCGCCCTCCGGCACGGGCGTCGCCCGCCCCGGACGACGCCCGGTCGGGGCCGCGGCCGGAAGCGGCCACACCCGGTGGTCCTCACGCTGGGCGCGGGAGCCGTACACGGTGGCCGTCGCGGCGGTGGAACGGTGGCGGGGGCGATGGTAGGAACGAGGGTAGGGGCGATGGTTGTCCACAGGGGGCGGAGGACGATTCCCCCGGGCGCGACCGTGCCCGTATGCTCTGCTGAACGCCGCCGATCGCGACCGGGGCGCACGGCGGCTCCACAGTCAACCCGGTCCTTCGTTCGAGGCGGTGGTCACCACGGTTATCCGTGCTCTACCCCGCCCTGCCCACACCACCGTGCTCATCACCGGCATGGTGCTGATGGTCGTGCTCTCCCTGCCCGCCGCCTCCGGCACCGCCGCCGGGGCCGGAGCCTCCGCGCACACGTCGCACGGCGCCCCCGGTGTCGAGCGGACGGCCGGCTCCGACGAGACGGCCGGGAGAGCTGGGGGAGACACCGACGAGGGCCCCGGCGAACACGCTGGTCCGGGCGAGCGTCCGGTCCTGACGACCGCGGCGACCCCGGCCACCTGCGACCAGCGCGCCACCCCGCGCGACCTGCCCGACGCGGTGCCCGGTTGCGCGCTCCGACTCGCGGCCTGGGAGCAGCCGTGGTGGCCGCTCCCCCGTCCGCACACCGACCCCCTGCCCGAACAGGTCACCTCCGGGGAGCTACCGCCCACGCGCGCGCCCCCTCTCACCGCGCCCGTCCTCGTCTGACCCCCGTCGGACCGCGCCCGGCCCCGGACGCGCCCGGCGATCCACCATCCGCAGTGAGAGGTTCCACCCCTTGTCCAGTCAAACGGGAGCCGGAGGGCGCTGGATTCGCGCGCTCATCTCCCTTCTCGTCATCCTCGTCGCGTTCGGCGCGGCGTGGTTCATCCCGCCCCGCCTGGGCCTCGACCTCAGCGGCGGCACGCAGATCGTCCTGGAGACCCAGGACGGCCCGGACGGCACCCCGGCCAACGCCGAGAACACCGACATGGTCATCGAGGTGCTGCGCCAGCGCATCGACAGCATGGGCGTCGCCGAGGCGAACATGTCGCGTTCCGGATCGAACCGGATCATCGTCGAGCTGCCCGGCGTCCAGGACCCGGCGGAGGCCGCCCAGGTCATCGGCCAGACCGCGCAGCTGACCATCCACCCCGTCCTGGGCACCGGCCAGGGCGGCCAGGGGGTCCAGGCCCCCGGCGACTTCGCCAACGCCCCCCAGGACACGGCCGACGAGGCCCGTCCCCCGGCCGACGCCGAGGAGGGCGCGGAGGAGTCCTCCGGCGACGGTGAGGCCACCGAGGGCGGAGAGGGCGGCCTGTCCGACGAGGAGATGGCCGAGCTCTTCGGCAACATGGGCGGCGACCCCACCGCCGGTCAGGGCCAGCCCGCGGAGAACCCCCAGGACATCGCCCTGACGCTCCCGGACTCCACCGGGACCTACCTCCAGCTCGGCGAGGCCGCCATTCAGGGCGACCACATCTCCGGCGCCAACGCCCGGCTCGACAACGCCACCGGCGCCTCCTGGGTCGTGGACGTCAACTTCCGGGGCGAGGGCCGCGACGAGTGGGCCGCGCTCACCGGCGAGGCCGCCTGTGCGGACTTCGGCGACCCGCGCCGCCGCGTCGCGATCGTCCTGGACAACGAGATCATCTCCGCGCCGGAGCTCAACAACAGCTACGTGTGCGGCGCGGGGAGCCGTGAGGGCGTCACGACCATCACCAACACCGAGTTCGACAGCGAGAGCGCGAACGAGCTGGCGGTGCTGATCGAGGGCGGTTCGCTGCCGCTGCCGGTCACCGAGGTCCAGCGCCAGACCGTCGGCCCGACCCTGGGCGCCGCCGCCATCCAGGCCAGCGCGATCGCCGCCGTCCTGGGTATCGCGTTCACCGCCCTGTACATCACGCTCGTCTACCGGCTCGTCGGCCTGCTGGCGTCGGTGGCGCTGGCGTTCTACACGCTCATCGCCTACGGTGCCCTGGTCGCGATCGGGGCGACGCTGACGCTGCCGGGTCTGGCGGGTTTCGTCCTGGCCATCGGTATGGCCATCGACGCCAACGTGCTGATCTTCGAGCGGGCGCGTGAGGAGTACCAGCGCCAGCAGCAGGTCTACGACGCCAACCGGGCGTCCGGCATGCGGGACTCCGACGACGAGGAGGCCAAGGGCGCGGCCGCCCGGCGCCGTCGCCGCCGGGCCATCCCGCCGAGCCTGGAGAAGGCCTTCGTCGAGGGCGGCCGGAAGGCGTGGAGCGCGGTGCTCGACACCAACATCACCACGCTCATCGCCGCGGCGCTGCTGTTCTTCTTCGCCTCCGGCACCGTCCAGGGCTTCGGTGTGACCCTGAGCATCGGCACCATCGCCTCCATGGTCTCCGCCCTGGTCATCGCGCGTGTCCTGGTCGAGTGGGCGGTCCGCCGCGCGGTCGTGCGCAGGCACCCGGCGATCACCGGCCTCAACAAGATCGGCTCGGTGCGCACCTGGCTGACCACCAAGAACCCGGACCTGATGAAGTCCCGCCGGATCGCCCTGGGCGTGGCCGCGCTCATCGTCGTGACCGCCGTCGCCGCACCGTTCGTGCGGGAGGCCAACCTGGGCGTGGAGTTCACCGGCGGCCGGGTCCTGGAGTACGAGATCACCGGCGACCAGGACCTGAGCGTGAACGACGCTCGCGAGGTCGTCGCCGGGCTCGACTTCCCCGGCTCGGACACCGCGGTCGTGCAGGAGGCCGGTGACGGCGACCTCGCCGTGCGCACCGGGGACATCTCCGACGACGACGCCGCGTCCGTCCAGGAGGCCCTGGACGAGGCGACCGGCGGCGTGGAACTGCTCAGCGACGAGCTGATCGGCCCGAGCATGGGTGACGAGCTGCGCAACCGGGCACTGATCGCCCTGGGCGCGGCGCTCACCCTCCAGCTGCTCTACCTCGCCTGGCGGTTCCGCTGGTCCTTCGGCCTGTCCACGATGCTGTCGCTGGCGTTCAACATCATCCTGGTGATCGGCCTGTTCATCTGGCTGGGCAAGTCGATCGACGGCGTGTTCCTCGCCGCGATCCTCAGTGTGATCGGCTTCAGCGTCAACGACACGGTCGTGGTGTTCGACCGCGTACGTGACGAGTGGGCGCGAGACGACAAGTCCCCGTTCCCGGAGATCGCCAACCGTGCGGTGCTCAACACACTGCCGCGTACGGTCAACACGACCGTCGGCGCGCTCATCATCCTGAGCTTCCTCACCTTCTTCGGTGGATCCTCGCTTCAGGACTTCTCGATCGCGATGCTGGTCGGTCTGAGCACCGGTGTGGTCTCCACGGTGTTCGTGGCGATCCCGCTGGCCATCTTCTTCCAGAGGTGGGACAAGACGCCCGCGCCGCACGTGCTCAAGGAGCGCAAGGCCAAGGAGCGCAGCGCCGCCAAGGCGGCCCGCGAGCTGGACGACGGCGCCGTCGTGTAGGGGGCCGTCCGGGCTCTGGCCCTCCTGACGCGAGGGGCCCGGGTACCGTGCCGCGGCACGGTACCCGGGCCCCTCCCGCATGTGCGGGTACGCGCGGGGCGGGCCCCGGGGTCAGCCCGTGGGCGCGGGCGCCGGAGCGCCCTCGGAGGCCTGGACGAGCACGAAGCCCTGCCCCTCGAAGGACAGCTGGACGGCCTCACCGCTGCCCCGGCCGATCAGCGCGCCCGCCTTCATGGTCCTGCGCACCCCGGACCGCAGGGAGCTGGACCAGGCGACCACCGCGTCGGTGTCGACGAAGGTCGGCTGGTCGACGTTGAGCAGCACCGGAGCGCCGTGGCAGGCGATGGCCACGCGGCCGTGCCCGTGGAACACCGTGTTGAACAGGCCCCCGGACATGATCCCCGCGCCCTCGACGCGTCGGATGTCCCAGTTCAGGGTGGGGTCGAAGGCGAGGACGTTGTCACCGCTGACGGTGATCGCGTCACCCTCCAGGTCGATGAGGTGGACGTCCCAGGCGTCGCGGGCCAGGAAGACGTCACCCTGACCGGTGATCCGCATCAGGGGCATCCCCTCACCGGTGAGGGCCTTCTTGAAGAACCTGCCGACGCTGCCGGCGCCCTCGTAGGAGAAGTCGACGTTGCCCTGGTAGGCGACCATCGAGCCCTGGCGGGCGAGGACCTCACCGTTGAGGCCGATCCGCAGCATCTTGTGGTTCTGGAGGGACATGCCCGGAACGCTGTTCTCCTGGGCTCGCTGGAAGAGTTCGCTACGCATGCCCCTGATCCTGCCCCACACCGTGGACGAGGTCGTACACCTCGCGCTTGGGCACGCCCGCCTCCTTGGCCACCCTGGAGATCGCCTCCTTGCGACGCACGCCCTCCTCCTCCAGGGCGGACACGGCCGCGATGAGGTCGGCGGGGCTGGCGGACCCGCCGCCGGGGCGCGCCCCCTCCACGACCACGGAGATCTCCCCGCGAACGCCCTCGGCCGCCCAGGCGGCGAGCTCGCCGAGCCCGCCCCGGCGCACCTCCTCGTAGGTCTTGGTCAACTCGCGGCACACGGCGGCGCGGCGGTCGGGGCCGAAGGCGTCGGCCATCGCCGTCAGGGTCGCGGCGATCCGGTGGGGGCTCTCGAAGAAGACCATGGTGCGGCGCTCGCCCGCCAGGTCGGCCAGGTATCCGGCCAGCCCCTTGCGCGGCGGAAAGCCCTCGAAGCAGAATCGGTCGGTGGGCAGGCCGGAAACCACGAGCGCGGTCGTCACGGCCGACGGACCCGGGATGGAGGTGACCGGGATGTCCTCCTCCGCGCAGGCCGCGGTCAGGCGGTAGCCGGGGTCCGACACGCCGGGCATCCCGGCGTCGGTGACCACCAGCACGTCGACCCCGTCCTTGAGGTCGGCGAGGAGCTCGTCGGTCCGGCGGCTCTCGTTGGCGTCGTAGTAGGACACGACCCGGGCCCCCTCGGCGCCGCCCAGACGCACCCCCGCCCGCGCGGCGAACTGGCGCAGCCTGCGCGTGTCCTCGGCCGCGATGACGCGCGCGCCCTCCAACGCGCTGATGAGTCGGGGCGGCGCGTCCTCCAGGTTCCCGATGGGCAACCCGGCGAGCGTCAACGTCCCGACTCGCGGTGCACCTGCCACACCCTCAACCACTGTGATCCCCGTCCTGTCACGCTACGGTTGGCCTGTCATGCCGACCGAAAACCCGGTTTCGCGGCCCGTCCGCAAACGGACCGCCCGAACCCCAACCTACGAGCCGAGATGACCACCACCGCACCTTCCTCCGAGGCCCCGCCTCCCACGGCGCCCCACCCGCACCATCCGACCCGTCAACGCCTGGGCCTGCCGCGCCCCTCCTCCACCGGCGCGGGCCCGCGCTGGCTGGGGTGGGCGGCCGCCGTCCTCGTCGCGCTGTTCGCCGGAGCCCTGAGGTTCTTCAACCTCGGCGAGCCACCGCGGATCTACTTCGACGAGACCTACTACGCCAAGGACGCCTACGGCCTGTGGGAGTTCGGCTACGAGCACGAGACGGTCGAACGCGCCGACGACCTGCTGGCTCAGGGGCAGCAGGGCATCTTCACCGGGGCGGGCGACTTCATCGTGCACCCGCCGGTCGGCAAGTGGATGATCGCGCTCGGCGACTGGCTGGGGG
>NZ_ANBC01000080.1:0-8272 GCF_000341125.1 Nocardiopsis lucentensis DSM 44048
TGGTCGCTCCTGCCCTTCGGTTCGTCCATGACGCCCGAGGGCTGGCGGGCGGCCTCCGCGCTGGCCGGGGTGTTCACGGTGCTCATCCTGGTGCGCGTGGCGACGCGGATGACCCGTTCGCTGCTGCTCGGCTGTACCGCGGGTGTGATCCTGGCGCTGGACGGGCTGCACTTCACGCTGAGCCGCATCGCCATGGTGGACATGTTCCTGACGCTGTGGCTGCTGGCGGGGTTCGCGTGCCTGGTGATCGACCGTGACGCGGCCCGGGAACGGCTGGCGCGGGTCGCGGAGTCCGGGGCGGACGTGACCCGGGTGGGGTGGTTGGGCGCGCGTTGGTGGCGCCTGGCCGCCGGACTGTGCTTCGGTCTGGCGATCGGCACGAAGTGGTCGGCACTGTTCTTCGTGGCGGCGTTCGGTCTGCTCACTGTGGCGTGGGACTACGGGGCGCGGCGCAACGTGGGGCAGCAGCGCCCGTTCTGGCGGTGGCTGGGGATCGACGCCGTCCCCGCGTTCCTGCAGACGGTCGTCGTGGCCGCGGTGGTGTACCTCGCCTCCTGGTCGGGATGGCTGTTCACCAGTGGCGGTTACAACCGCGACCACGCCGACGGCCTGCTGCCCGCGTGGGTGCCCGGGCCGCTGAGCGCGCCTCTCGAGGGGCTGGTGAGCCTGTGGGACTACCACGCCCGGATGATGAACTTCCACAACAACCTCACCAGCGACCACTCCTACATCTCCGCGCCGTGGGAGTGGCTCATCATGCGCACCCCGGTGATGTTCCACTACAACGGCCAGGCCGTGGGCTGCGGCACCGGTGACTGCGTGACCTCGATCGTGTCCATCGGCACGCCCGTCATCTGGTGGACCGCCATCATCGCCCTCCTGGTGATGATCGGCTGGTGGGTGACCTTCCGCGACTGGCGTGCCGGAGCGGTGGTGCTGGCGGTGGCCGCGGGCTGGCTGCCGTGGTTCGCCTACCCGGACCGTCCGATGTTCCTGTTCTACGCGCTGCCGATCCTGCCGTTCCTGGTCCTGGCCATCGTGCTCATGCTCGGGCTGGCCATGGGCCCCGGGGAGGAGAGCCCGCGTTTCGCCCCCTATGCGCGTGCCGTGGGCGGAATCGTCTTCGGTGTCGTGATGCTGCTGATCATCGCGCACTTCGCGTATCTGTACCCGGTCCTCTCGGCCTATCCGATCGACGAGGCGAGCTGGCGGGAACGGCTGTGGTTCGACGTGTGGATCTACGGCAACGGGGGCTCCTGACCAGTGGGGAAGCGTCGCCCGAGCGTGGCGGACCGCACCGGGTGAAGGCGGTGTTTCCGACCGCGGAGTTCGTCTCCTTTAGTACCACCGGCGTGGGAAATCAACAGTTTGGAGTAGCCGAAAGAGGACACCCGAGAACATGGATTCCTGCGGGAAAGGACTCGGCAGCGGGCACGCGTCCTGGTAATGTCAACGACTGGTTGCTGTTGTTGTTTCCATGGATGCCCGAGGCGCCTCGCGGAACTGCACGTGGGCGCTCGTCGGGGATGGTCTCGCCGATGCGGCGCCCGGCGACCCGGGGCCAGCAGGGTGCGGCCCCGAAGTAGTCCCCAAGGGAGAGCACATGGCTCAGGGCACCGTGAAGTGGTTCAACTCTGAGAAGGGTTTCGGGTTCATCGCCGTCGGTGGCGGACAGCCCGACGTGTTCGTCCACTACTCGGCGATCGCGGGTACCGGCTTCCGGAACCTGGAGGAGGACCAGAAGGTCGAGTTCGACATCATCCAGGGCCCCAAGGGCCCGCAGGCGTCTGACGTTCGCGCGATCTGATCGCCATCCGTCTTCACCGGCCCTCCGCTCGCCCGCGAGTGGGGGGCCGGTCGGTCTTCGGACACCTCGTCGTCATCGGGGCATGGTTACCCATGAGCATGGATACCGGTTAACCTGCTTGGAGCCGGTCGCATCACGAAGGGCGAGGATCGCGCATGTTCAACATCAGCGGAGGAGAGTTCATCGTCCTCCTCCTGCTCGCGGTGCTGATCTTCGGTCCCGACCAGCTGCCCAAGATGGCTCAGCAGGCGGGTCGACTGCTCCGCCAGCTCCGGATGATGGCCAACTCCGCCTCCGCCGACATCAAGGAGGGGCTCGGCCCCGAGTTCAAGGACTTCGACGTCCAGGACCTCAACCCGAAGCGCTTCGTCCAGAAGCACTTCTGGGAGGACGGCGAGGACGAGGTCGAGAGCCGTCCCGCGGCCCGGCTCAACGGCAAGCGCCCGCCCTTCGACGACGAGGCCACCTGACCGTGTTCGTCTCGGGCCCGCCGCTTCGCTTCGGCCCGCCCGTCGCCCGCCACCGACCCTCAACGGAGGCCTCCGGCGCGGACCTTGTCCATGAGCACCCTGCCGGCGCCCGAACGGTCAGCCGAAGAGCAGCAGGACGAACAGGGCCAGCCCCAGTAGGATCAGCGACCCGACGATGACGGCGGGCGAACCGACCGCGACGACCAGGATCTCCACGGCGACCGCTCCGCCCAGCGCTCCGGCCGGCCAGGGCCAGCGCGGCGCGGGTTCCCATCCGTGTCGGCGCTCACGGCTGACGCTGACGAACATGGCCAGTCCGATGAGCGCCCAGAAGGCCAGGTGCCCCAGGGCGCGCGTCTGCGGATCGACGTAGTCGGCCATGCCGCCGACCACCATCACATAGGCGACCGTCCCGAAGGCCAACCGCCAGTACCCACCGCTCCTGCGGGCGGGGATCGGCTTTCGTCGGGCCGGGGTGGTCCGGCGAAAACGCTCGGCGGCGACCGAACCGTCGGCGGGCTCCCCGGTCTCCTCCAACGGTTCCACCGTCGTGCGGGGCGGGTCGTCGGGCGGCTCCGGGGGCGAGGGCTCGTACCCTCCGACGTGCTCGGGGTCGTCCTGCTGGTAGCCGCCACTGTGGTGTGGGGAGTCGGACACGGGGGTTGCGGCCCTTCGGCTCGGTTCGGCCCCGTCCGGGGCCGGGTCGTCGCCATGTCCCTACCCGAAGGCGCCGGGGGCCAAAGCCGCCACACCGGCTCCACGCACTCCCGGGCTCCGCCACCGGCGGGGGGGGGGGNGACCCGTCCGGGCCCCTCCACCGGGGTTCATCGGAACCCTGGCACCGGGCTGATCACTGCCAGCTCCACCCAGTGTTCTGGGAGGTCTGTGCGTGCGTGGTCATGGCAACAACCTTTCGTGTGGTTCTTCAGCCCATCCCACCGACCAAGATGGCGTATCAAACCATCCGGACACAAGCCCCATGAAGGATCATTAGGATTCCCATGGAAGAGAGACCACCAAAGGTTGCAGCACCTAAGGAGAAATGGCCGATACTCTCCGTGTCATCGCAGATCAGAGCGTTTTCCATTGCGCGGACGAGGACAGAGGATACCCATTGACCAGGCAAGACAGAGCCCCGATTCAGCAAAATTGAAACGGGATCTGCGCAGGATACGAGTCGTCCACTCTTAAACCGATTCACCGCCCCCCGGGACGTCCTGGGGGAAGCAGATCGCGAATACCTGCGGCAGCGTGTCCGACCGAGCCGTGGGAGCGCTCACCCGATCACCTCCTCCCCTCGACTCCCTTCCGCCCCGCCAGTCTCTGGAACCACGTTCCGTCACTACCAACCCCGCCCTCGGGGACTGCGGGACGACCCCGACAACCATCCCGAGATCCCCTGTTTCGGACACACAAAAAATCAAATAAAAGGATGTTTTTCCGGTCCGGAACACCACGGTGCGACCACGTGACAGGAGCGCGACGGAGCTCTTGGGCCCGTTCTCCGGTGACATGACCGGGGCGCCGCGAGGTGGCTTCACTCGATTCCGCCGTAGAGCGGGCGGGGCCGCGTCCGACGGAACCGGGGGCGACCGGCGCGGCCTACTCCTCGGCGGGAGGCCGACCGAAGAGCAGGCCGGCGCTCCTGCGGGTGACGGCGAGCAGGTCGGGGTCGTCGAACAGGGCCCGCACACCGGAGGCGTCGAGGTTCCCGGTCAACGCCAGGGTCGCGATGCCGTGCACGATCGACCACCCGGCGACCACGGCCGAGGGTTTGTCCCCGCCCGCCGGGCCACCGGCGACGGAGTCCGCCCCGGTCGTGAGTTCGGCGAACGCCGCCGACCTCGCCGCCCGCAGTTCCGCGTCGTCCTCGTCCAGCAGGGTGGGCGCGAACATCACCTGGAAGTGCGCGGGGTGCTCGACGGCGAAGCGCACGTACTCCACCCCCGCCTCCAGGAAGTCGCCCCCGGCCCGTCGGTTGGCGCGCAGGCGTTCCGCCAGTTCCTGGAACCCCTCGACCGCGATCGCGTTGAGGACGCCCTCACGCGAGCCGAAGTGGTGGCGCGGCGCGGTGTGGCTGACCCCGAGGTCGGCGGCGAGTGAACGCAGGCTGAAGGAGTAGGGCCCCTCCCTCGCGATGACCTCCGCGGCCCTCTCCAGGACGGCGGCGCGCAGGTTTCCGTGGTGGTATCCGTCTGCCATGCGGTGAACTATACGTTGGAAAGTTGCCACTGCGAAGATCCTTCCGCGCCGTCGCGGGAAACCCCTCCGGACGCGGGATCGGGCGCGGAGTAGTCTGGGACCGTGCCCGGTCGCCCCGCCACAGGGGATAGCAACTTCGCCGGTGACACTCGGGGCTCCGGTCCGGAGACCGCCCGCGTCGAGGGAACAGCACCCGGACCAGGAGGCATCGCGGGGCCCGCCCCACCGGGGAACGGGCCCCGCTCCATGTCGGCCGCGTCGCGCACGGCATGACGAAGGCCCCGCCTCCCGTGGGAGGCGGGGCCTTCTGTCTGCGGTGGAGCTATGGGGATTTGAACCCCAGACCCCCTCGATGCGAACGAGGTGCGCTACCGGACTGCGCCATAGCCCCGAAGACGAGATAAAGACTAGCAGGAGTTCGGCGGTGGTCCGAACACGATCGGACCACCGCCCCCGGATCAGTCCCCGGCCGCCCGGAGATGGGCATCCGCGTACTGGTCGTAGACCTGGCTGCGGCGCTCGCGCAGAGCGATCACCTTGGCCTCCCGCTCCGCCTCGCGCCGCTGCTCCTCCTCGGCCTCCCGGCGCGCCCTGAGCGCGACACGGCGCCGCACCCTCAGCTGGGCCTCCAGGCGCTCGCTGTCGGCCTTGGCCGCCTCCCTGAGCAGGGCCAGATGACCGGACAGGAGCAGGATCGGCGGGAGCACGACCCACCACGGACCGAGACCGAACAGGACCGCCACGATCGTGGCCGCGTTCACCAGCGTCAGACCGGTGGTGCGGCGACGCCTCCGGGCGATGACCCGCGCCCGCGACTCACGGGCCGCGCGGTGCCGCCCCTCGTGGCCCCGGAGCCCGGAGCGCGGCCCCCCGGGGGGCCGCCGGCTTCCCTCCGTTCCGACGACGGGGCGCCGGAGGACCTGGGTCTCCTCAGCGTCGGGATCCCCACCGTCCTCCGGGGACACGTCCTCCTCGACGAGGGACTGGTCGCCTCCGCCCGGCTCGGACGCCTCCGGAACCTCGGCCGGCTCCCACTCGTCCCCCCGACGCTGGTCCTCGTGGACGGTGTCCACTGAGTCCTTGCGCAACAGCATCGGCACGAGGACGATGAGCCAGACCACCACGATGGCCAGGTACAGAGGAGAGCTGCTCATCACCCCTCCTCACGATGACGGCCACTGAACGTTGTTCGACACCTCGTCGACACCGCGCCGCGTGGCGCCCCCGATGACCCCGGTCCCCCCGGAGCCGATTCCCGTGAGCCATATCCACGCGTTGGCCGCATCGTCAATGCGTCTACGTTCCGCACGGTACGACCCCGTGTCCATAAATGCGCCACATTCTGACCGGAGTGTCGCAAGATTGTGGACCTTCAGTTTCGGTCGACGTGCCTTCGGTCGGGGAAGTGCAGGTCAGCGAGCCACTGCGGAGAGCAGTGTCAATTCAACGCAAAGTAATGAGTAGATCTGGTTAAAGGAGGGTTTGGACTCCGAACGCATCCTCGGCCCCGCCCCGTTCAGTTCGGTCCCGGGTGCGGGCTGGCCGGATCGCGCGGATCCCGGGTTCCGTTCGGGCCTTCCGGCCCCAAAGCGGAACCGGGGTCCGAACCGGACTCGGGGAACGGATCGGACGGATCTCGCTCGCGCCAGCGCCGGAGCAAACCGTGCGGGACCTCCTCGGCCGTGATCGCGTAGCAGATGTGGTCGCGCCAGGCCCCGTCGATGTGCAGCTGGCGTCTGCGCACCCCCTCGTCGCGGAAGCCGAGTTTGGCGACGACCCGCCTGCTCGCCCTGTTCTCCGGACGGATGTTGGCCTCGATCCGGTGGAGCCCGACACGGAAGAAGGAGTGGTCGACCGCGAGCGCGACCGCCGTCGGCGTGATCCCGCGACCGGCGTAGGCGCTGTCAATCCAGTACCCCACCTGCGCTGACCTGGCCGAACCCCAAACGATGGCGCCGACGGTCAGCTGCCCGACGAACTCGCCCCCGAAGGTGATCGCCCACGGCATGGACAGCCCTTGGCGGGCCTCCCGGCGGATGGCCTGGAGCATCGCGACGTAGGGGGTCAGTCCGGTGGTGCGCAGCGGCATCTCGGGATAGGTCGGTTCCCAGGGACGCAGCCACTCGGCGTTGCGCGACCGGGCGTCGCGCAACGCGGCGGCGTCCCGCAGTCGCAGCGGGCGGAGCGCGACCGCCCCCTCGTACAGGGTGACGGGCCACCCTTGTCTGCGATACACGACCGTCCCTCCGAGCCTCTCGGCGTCACCGACCACGGACGCGCCTTCTCCGGGCTGCGCGGCGCGCCCACCGCCGGTGGCCTCTCCCAGTATTCCACCCCAAGGGTCCGACGTGTCGGGCGTCACTCCTACGATCCGAGTTCCGGTTTCCACCTAACCCTGATAGTCGCGCACCGAAAACCGGACCAAGGTCAAGGAATTCTCCATGGACGGAATGCCCGTGATGTGATTCCGGTCATTCTTCCGTCTCATTCGGGGCGTGCGTGATCACCGCCACGCAGCTGGTCGACAGCGTGCAACAGAACCGGTTCCAGCACGTCCATGCCGTCCTTCACCCCGCCCCGTGACCCGGGCAGGTTGACCACGAGCATGCGGTGGCCGTCACGTTCGGCCACCCCGGCCAGCCCGCGCGACAGGAGCGCGGTGGGCACGCCCTTGGCCCGCCCCTGCGCGCGTAGGGCCTCCGAGATCCCGGGAATCTCGAAGGCGAGCATCGGGCGTGTCGCCTCAGGCGTCCGGTCCTGCGGGGTGAGTCCGGTGCCGCCGGTCGTGAGGACGGCGTCCGCGCGTTCCGCCAGCGCCCGGTCGATGGCCTCCGCCACGGGAGCCCCGTCCGGGACCACCCAGGGTCCGACCACCCCGCACCCCAGGGCGCGCAGCCGCTCGGCGATCACCGGTCCGGACCGGTCCGGGTACACCCCGGCCGCCGCCCGGTTGGAGGCCGTGACGACGACGACCCGCGGGCCACCGTCGGCGCGCTCACTCACCGCGCCTCCAGTGCCCCTTCTTCCCACCGGTCTTCTCCTCGACCCGCACCTGGGTCACCTCGGCCTCGGGGTCGAGCGCCTTGACCATGTCGACCAGCCCGAGCGCGGCGGTCATGACGCAGGTGAGCGCCTCCATCTCCACACCGGTGCGGTCCGCGGTGCGCACCGTGGCGGTGATGTCCACACCGTCGTCGGCCACGGTCAGGTCGACGTCGGCGCCGTGCACGGCGATGGGGTGGCACAGCGGGACGAGGTCGGGGGTGCGCTTGGCCCCCTGGATCCCGGCGATCCGGGCGACCGCCAACGCGTCCCCCTTGGGCACCTCGCCCCCGCGCAGCGCGGCGACGGTCTCCGGGCTGAGCAGGACCCGCCCGCTCGCGGTGGCGGTACGCGTACTCACCCGCTTCTCGGAGACGTCGACCATGCGCGCCGCGCCGGACGCGTCCAGGTGGGTGAAGCCGGAGGGGTGGTCGGCCCGCTCCGTTCGTGGGGTGTCGCTCATCGGTCGCCTCGTCAGCACTCGAACGTCGAGCGCGGCCCGGCCAGGCCGCGGGGACACGCGTCGGCGCGTCCACCATGACCGTACGGCACGGCGGCGGCCCCCGGTGACGCCGCCCGATCGGGACCGGGCGACGGGCTCCGGGCCGGGGTGCGTCACCCCTCAGGAAGGCGCATGACCTCCACGACCGCTCCGGCGGGCAGCTCGGTGACGTCCTCGGGCACCACCACGAGCGAATCAGCGTCGGCCAGAGCCGACAGCTGATGGGAGCCCTGCCGCACGGCGGGGGGC
>NZ_ANBC01000080.1:8278-18785 GCF_000341125.1 Nocardiopsis lucentensis DSM 44048
CGGCCCGTGCGAGGACTCGGCCAGTACGCCGCGCAGGAAGGAACGGCGTCCGGGCGGGGAGGTCACGGGAGAGGTCAGGATCGCGCGCGTGGTCGGCAGCGGGTCCGGGTCCAGCCCGCGCAGCTTGCGCAGGACGGGCCGGACGAAGACCTGGAAGGAGACGAAGGCGCTCACGGGGTTGCCTGGCAGGGCCAGGATCGGTGTCCTGTCCGGGCCGACCGTCCCGAACCCCTGGGGCTTACCCGGCTGCATCGCGACCTGGGTGAACTCGACGGTGCCCTGACGGGTGAGCGCCTCCTTGACCACGTCGTAGGCGCCCATGCTCACGCCGCCGCTGGTGACGAGGACGTCAGCGCGGGTCAGCAGGCCCTCCAGGGTGTCGAGCACCGTCGCCACGTCGTCGCCGACGAAGCCGTGCCGGTGCACGTCGCATCCGGCGTCGTGGGCGGCCGCCGCGAGCATGTAGCTGTTCGACTCCCAGATCTGGCCGGGGCCCAACGGGCGGCCGGGCTCGACCAGCTCCTCCCCGGTGGACAGCACGACCACGCGGGGCCGGGGGAACACCGGGACGGTACGGCGGCCGACCGCCGCCAGGACGCCCGTCTCCCCGGCGCCGATCCGAACACCCGCGCGGACCACCTCGGCGCCCTCCCGGACGTCGTCCCCCGCGCGCCGGATGGCATTGCCCGCCCGGACCGGACGGTCGACGCGCACGGTGGTCGTGCCGCCGTCGGTCCACTCGACCGGTACGACCGCGTCCGCGCCCGACGGCAGGGGCGCCCCGGTCATGATGCGGGCGCACATGCCTGGGCGGATCGCGACCGGACCGCCGTCACCCGCGGCGATGTCGGCGATCACCGGAAGGCTCACCGGGGCGTCCGCGGTGGCGGAGGCCAGGTCGGCGGCGTGCACCGCGTACCCGTCCATCGACGAGTTGTCGAACCCCGGCAGCGACACCGGTGACGTGACGGCCTCGGCCAGAACGGTCCCGTGCGCCCGGAGCAGGTCGAGCTCGGTCGGTTCGGGTGGCGCGATCAGTCCGAGGACGTCGTTGACGTGCTGTTCGACGGTCTTCAAGGGGGTCCCTCCGGCTCGTGGTCCATGTGGGCGACCCAGCCGTCTCGGAAGGAAGCCCACGTCCCATTGTCACCACGATGGATCCGGGTGCCAGCCAGCAAGGCGCCGGAGTCGTCGGGCAGGGTGGCGAAGGGCGCCCCGCCCTACCGCGAAGCGGTCCCAGGGGCGGTGGCGGGTGACGGGCGGGCGGGCTCCTGCCTCTCGACGAACTCCCGTAGCCAGGGCAGCAGCTCGGCGGCCAGGTCCGGGCGGCGGCAGGCGAAGTCGACCACCGTGCGGATGTAGTCGGCCTTGTTGCCGGTGTCGTAGCGGCGGCCACGGAACAGGACGCCGCGCACGGTCCCGCCGTCCTCGGGCTTGCGACGGGCGAGTTCACGCAGGGCGTCGGTCAACTGGATCTCACCGCCGCGTCCCGGCGGAGTCTCGTGCAGGATCGGGAAGACCGCCGGGTCGCAGACGTAGCGGCCGATGATCGCCCATCGGCTCGGCGCCTGCTCCGGGGCTGGTTTCTCGACGAGGTCGGTGACGGTGACGACGTCCTCCTCGTCGGTGGGCTCGATGCCCGCGCAGCCGTAGAGGGAGACCTGCTCGGGCTCGACCTCCATGAGCGCGACGACGCTGCCACCGTGCCGCTCACGCACCTCGATCATGCGACTGAGCAGACCCGAGTTGTCGATCAGATCGTCGCCGAGCAGCACGGCGAACGGGTTGTCGCCGACGTGCGCCTCCGCGCACAGCACCGCGTGGCCCAGGCCGCGGGGCTCCCCCTGGCGGACGTAGTGCACCTGGGCCAGGTCGCTGGACTCGCGCACCGACCGGAGTCGTTCCTCGTCGCCCTTGGCCGCCAGCGCCTTCTCCAGCTCGTGGGCCCGGTCGAAGTGGTCCTCGATCGAGCGCTTGTTGCGCCCGGTGATCATCAGGACGTCGCGGAGCTGGGCGGCGACCGCCTCCTCCAGGACGTACTGGATCGCGGGCTTGTCCACGATCGGCAGCATCTCCTTGGGAGTGGCCTTGGTCGCGGGCAGGAAACGGGTGCCCAGGCCCGCCGCGGGCACGACCGCCTTCGTGACGGAGGCGGCGGCGGATCGGGGCCGTGTCTGGTCGGTGTCGGCACTCATGATCGGCACTCTAGGACAGACCCACGGCCACCTGTGGCCTCCTCGCGCATTCGCCGTGCGAGAAGTCCCGACGGTTTCGGACCAATGACCAGAAACCGCCACCCGGTGTTCATCGTGGGCGGCAGCACGCCGCGGGCCCGGGGAACGGGCGGTGCCAGACTGGGGGCATGAACGGCGAGGACGAACAGAGGGACCGGCCGGACAAGCGGACGCTGCGGCGGCGGATCCTGGCCGGTCGGCGGGAGCGCGGGAGGGAGGAGCGCGACCGGGTGGGTTCGGCGGTCCGCGACACCCTCATGGAGCTCCCGTGGCTGACCATGGGCGGGACCGTCGCCTGCTACTACTCGGTCGGCGGCGAACCCGACACCCGCAAGCTCGTGACTGCGCTGTGGAGACGCGGCGCCTACGTGCTGCTGCCGGTCTTCCTGCCCGGGGGCGAGTTGGACTGGGCGGCCTTCGACGGGCCCGGGAGCCTGGCCCCGGCCGGGCACGGGTTGGTCGAACCCACCGGCCGCCGCTACGGCCCCGGGGCCCTGGCCGGGGCGGACGCGGTGATCTGCCCGGCGCTGGCCGTGGACCGCGAGGGGATGCGGCTGGGGCGCGGAGCGGGCTGCTACGACCGGGCGCTCGCGCACAAGGGGCCGCACACGCCCTCGATCGCGGTGGTGCACGACGAGGAATTCGTGGCGTCGGTCCCCCGCGAACCGCACGACCGGCCGGTGGACGCCGTGGTCACGCCGGGTGGAGGACTGCGCGCCTTCGACCCCGGCGCCCCGGTCTGGCCTGACGCCCTGGGGCGGGCGAAGCGGACGACCAGGGATTAACCCACCCCGCCGGAGCGTTGTGGCTGACGGTCGCGCCCGGTGACGCCGCCGTCCCGGCTCCACACTCCCCGACACGTGTTCGGCACGAGGTGCTGTCGCGGCCCAGGTCGGCGACCGACTACTATTTAGCAGTCAACGGGCGAGAGTGCCAGTTTAGGAGGACACGAACAGTGCCTACGTACCAGTACGCATGCACCGAGTGCGGCGCCCAGATGGAGGTCGTGCAGAGCTTCAGTGACGACTCCCTGACCGTGTGCCCCGAGTGCGAGGGGCGCCTGCGCAAGGTGTACTCCGCCGTGGGCATCGTGTTCAAGGGCTCGGGTTTCTACCGCACCGACAGCGGCACGTCCTCCAACAGCTCCGCCATCACCAGCTCGACGTCCGGCGAGGGCAAGGACAGCGGTTCGGACACCTCCTCGTCCGCGTCCTCCGAGGCCAAGAGCTCGACGAGCTCCTCCGGCGACTCCGGTTCGTCCGGCAAGAGCAGCTCGGACAGCGCGTCCAGCGCCCCCGCCGCGGCCAGCTGAGCCGCCGCGGCCGTTGACGGTCGACGCGCCGCCGACCTCCGGCGGCGCACCGTCCGTCCCGGTGGAAATCCGGCCTGTGGACAACCGCCACGGTGCGCCTCCGCGTCCTAACGTGGAGTCATGGCCACCGCTCCCTCCCGGACCCACCGCCACCGCCACACCCTCATCCGCCTGATCGACCGGCACCGACGCGTCATCGCGACACTGTTCGCCGCCGTCGCCCTGCTCAGCGCGACCCTCGTGCTCCGGCCACCGCCGGGAGCCACCACCGAGGTGCTCGTCGCCTCCCGCGACCTCGACCCCTCCCGGCCCCTCGGCGAGCACGACCTCACCCGTCGCGCCCTGCCCGCTCCCCTGGTCCCGAGCGGGGCCCTCACCTCCGGAACCACCACCGCCGGGCTCCTCCTCAACGCCCCCGTACGCCAGGGCGAGGTCATCACCGACGCCCGGCTCTCCGATCCCCCGGCGCGCGCCTACGGGCCCGACCTGGTCGCGGTCCCGGTCCGGGTCGCCGACGCCGGGGCGGTGGACCTCCTGTCCCCGGGCAGCCGGGTGGACGTCCTCGCCGCCACCGGGTACGGCGATCCGCACCGCCCGCGCGCGAGACCGGCGAGGGAGGTGGCCGGGGATCGGCCCGTACTCGCGGTACCGGACGAGGACCGCCGGGGCGGGGAGAGCGGAGCGCTGCTGGTCATCGCCGCCACTCCGGGCGAAGCCAGAGCACTGGCCGGGCACGCGGCCACTTCACGACTGTCGATCACCATTCGCGGTTGACCGATCACCAATAGTGGTGAATGCTGACCAAGCGCCATATCGGGCGCTAGGGCGTGTGTGGTGGACGCTGCCCGTCGCCAAGGAAGTCACCGCGCCTCAGGCATCGGTTGAGGGTGGTGGCGGGCGGCGGGTGGGCGCGTCCGGTACGGCTCTCGCACGACCGAGAAGGGGGTTCCCCGCTGTGCGCGGTTTCGCGGGCACAGCGGGCCCGCCCGGGGGTGGCCGCCGACTGACGAGAACGCCGCGGGAGTTGTGCCGGGGCGTCGCTCAGCAGGGCGTGTATCCGCCACACACGTCCTGTACCTGACCATCACGAGTGACGTAGGGCAGTTCCATGGAAGGCTTCAAGAAGTTCCTGCTTCAGGGGAACCTGGTGCAGCTGGCGGTCGCGGTTGTGATCGGCGCGGTCTTCGCCAACCTCATCACCGCGTTCACCGAAGGGTTCATCACCCCGCTGATCGGGATCTTCGGCGGGATCCCCACGTTCGGCGACCTCTACTTCGAGATCAACGGCAGCCGGTTCATGTACGGCGCGTTCGTCGACGCCCTGATCTCGTTCCTCATCACGGCCGCCATCCTGTACTTCTTCGTGGTGATGCCGGTCGGCAAGCTCCTGGAGCGGTTCGAGAAGGCGGAGGAGGCCACCACCCGGGCATGCCCCCGCTGCCTCGGCGACGTCCCCAAGAAGGCCAGCCGCTGCGGCCAGTGCACCAGTGAGCTCACCCCGGAGACCGTCTGACCGCATCACCGTAGGGGGCGGCGAGCCGCCCCCTACCGGCTCNACGGAACCCTGCCCGGCCAGGCCGTGCGGGCCGCGTCGGGGGACGGGACCGAACCGGTCGGGACCGGCGGCGGGCCGGTCAGCCCCCGTACTCCCAGTGCCAGGGTTCGAAGGGGCTCGACTTGGCCCACGCGGGGTGCGTCCAACCGAAGTCGGGGCCGTTGGCGTTCATCCAGTTCCACCGTTCGGAACGGTAGTTCTGGATGCCGCAACCGAGGTCGAGCGCCTGCCCCAACCCGTGGTTACTGGTACCCGGGACGGCGGCGTAGCCCGGCGGCACCTCGCGGTACACGCGGTACTGGTTCGGCAGGTCGCGGTAGGCGCTGGTCAGACACATGTTCTCGCCGTACGTCTCCACGTAGCGCATGTTGAGCTCGAAGAAGTCCGCCGCGGCGTCGGCGCGCAGGAACTTGTCGTCGTAGAGCGCGCACAGGGCGGCCTGGGGCAGCTGCCCGTTGGGGTAGCCATCGGCCTTGGAGGCCGCGGACGCATCGCACTCGGCCTGGTTCATGTAGGTGCCGGGGTCGAGACCGAGCCTCTCCAGCTCCGCCATGAGCTCGTCGGTGCTCTCCTCGGCCTGGTCGCGCAGCGCGTCGACCTCCGCCGCCAGCTCCACCTGCTCCAACTGCGTGGTGGTCTGGAGTTCCTGCGCCTGGCTCGCCAGCTGGACCTGCTCCTCACGCAGGTCGGTGGCGTCCTGGATGAGCGCCTGGTTGTCCTCGGCGATCTTGGCCGCGTAGGACTGCGTCTGGAGGTCCTCCTCCAGCGACCCCGAGGCCAGGGTCGCGAGGACCCCTCCGCCGGGCTGCTGGTACAGGGTGCTGGCCAGCCGGGCGAGCGGTTCACGCATCTCCCGGAGTTCGATCTCGGTCTGCTGGAGATCGTGGAGGACCTCGACCAACTCCTCCTGGGCGTCCTCCACCGCCTCCTGGCGCTCGACGTACTCGTCGGTGGCCGCCTCCAAGGCCTCCGCCGCCGCCTCGTTCTGCTCACGCAGCTGTTCCAGGTCGTTGTCCTGCGCGGCCACGGGCGCCAGCCCACCGGTAACCCCGGACACCGCCAGGAACGCCATCACCACCAGCAGCGTGAGAGACCTCAGGGGCCAGCTCAGACCACGGTGCGACTCCGCGAGGCCGGTCGGCATCCCGTTCTCCGGTGCGCGGGAGCCCCGCCGCGCCGAATCAGAAGTGAACGGCACGAATGATCCTCCGCCTGCATGTCGTCGAACACCTAACGTGGCCGCATCGCAACGTACTACATGTCCACATGCGGACACGCGAGACCGAAACACCGAGCGGTGCCAATCAGGGCCGGTATCCCGGACTCCCCCTGGTCGTCCACTCTGACGTTCGGCGTCACCCCTGGTCAGAACGGTGCATGATGACGCCTCTTCCGAACCGCCGAAGCGGAAAGGGGGCATGTGAGCTCAAAACGCGACACGCGTCGTGAACAACATCACACCGCCACCAGGACAACCAATCGTAGAGCAGCGTACTGTGCCCTGCGCCAAGAGTCCCCGAGTGAGGGCCCCGAAAGGCCGACCGACACCCCACACACTCCCATCCTGGGTTAGGCTTGGCCCAGCGGCGGGGGAAGCGATACCTCCGGGCCGCGCCCATGGCTCCATAGCTCAGGGGATAGAGCACCGCTCTCCTAAAGCGGGTGTCGCAGGTTCGAATCCTGCTGGGGCCGCCATTTCGACCTGCGGATATTCTGCGGAGTCGACGGAAGAGGAGCCCCTCCGGTCGCGTCCTCGGTCGCGTCTGGCGGGGGCCTCACCCGCCTTCGGCGCGTCCGCCCCGCGAAGGACTTCGCCCGCCGCCACCGTGTCGCCATGACACCGTGCCCCTCCTCCCTGATCATGGCCACCAGGACGTTCACGGCGCCGGTCCGCCAACCGGCCGACGAACCTGTGGGGGGCACTCGAACCATGCCGAACGCGGACCGGTCACACGACGACGGACGGACCAGGACCCGACAGCGCGGCGGATCGGAGTCCGCGATCGCCCGAGCCCTCCACCGTGACCCGCACCCCGGCCCACAGCACTGGGGCGGTCCCCGTCCCCGCCGCGCCGAACGCGACCCCTTCTTCAACCTGCCCCGCCCTGACACGCCCCGCCCGACCACCTGACCATCCCGGCAGGACCCCGGCCGCGCCGACACGGCCGGCGGGGCTCACAGGAACGGACGCCACGGGGCCAGGACCAGCTCGCCGAACTTCGCGGCGACCGGGCGGCCCCGCCATTCCTCCACCGTCAGCTCCCGCGCGTTGGTGAGGTCGTTGGCGAAGACCTCCTCCAGGTGCTTGGCCACGCCCTCGTCGAAGATCTCGACGTTGACCTCGTAGTTGCCGGTCATGCTCAGACGGTCCACGTTGGCCGTGCCGATCGTGCTCCACCGGCCGTCCACGGTCGCCGTCTTGGCGTGCACCATGGCGTGCTGGTACAGCCACAGCCGTACCCCACCGCGCAGCAGCGCCGTGTACTGTCCACGGGCCATCCAGTCGGCCATCACGTGGTTGGAGTCCTCCGGCACGAGCACGTTGACGTCCACACCCCGCGCCGCCGCGTCCACCAGGGCCCTGAGGAGCTCACGGTCGGGGATGAAGTAGGCCTGGGTGAACAGCACCCGGTCCTTGGACCGGTCGATGGCCTCCAGGAGCATCCCCCGGATCGGGTAGATGAGCTGCTCCGGCACGTTCCGGTGGACCCGCAGGCGTGCCTCCCACCCGGTGTCGCCGATGTGCTCCAGCCTCGGGTGTCGCTCTCCCCGGTTCATGTTCCAGAAGTCGACGAAGGCGTTCTCCAGCTCCCACGTCGCGGGTCCGGACACCCTCAGGTGCGTGTCCCGCCACTCCGTCGCGTACAGCGAGCCCACGTTGTACCCGCCGACGAAGCCGGTCTCCCCGTCCACCGTGAGGATCTTGCGGTGGTCGCGGCCGGACTTGCGCACGTTCAGCAGCAGGACCTCCGGGCGGAACGCCGGGTAGCGCAGCACCCGCACCGCCGGAGGGAAGTCGAAGAAGGCGCGCGGCACGACGAGGTTGGCGAACCCGTCGTAGATGACGAACACCTCGACGCCCCGGTCGGCCGCCTCGATGAGCGCCCGTTTGAACTCCCGCCCCACCTGGTCGTCCTTGAAGATGAACGACTCGAACAGGATCCGCCGGCGCGCGCCCCGGATGGCGGCGAGCATGTCCTCGTAGACGTCCTCGCCGTAGGTGTACACCGTCGCGGTGGTGTCCCCGACCGGCAGTTCCACGGGCGCGGTCCTCGGAAAGCGCGCCCGGTGCTGGCGCACGCGCCTGCGCCACTGGTTGACTCCGATGATCGTCGCGGCCACCGCTACCTGGGTCGCCAGCATCCCCCCGAGGCCCCACTTGAGCGCGGAAACGAGCGTCGAGCGTCGCACTGTCGCCTCCCGAACGAGTCACGCGCCGACCCGGAGGCGTCATCCCCCGAGATCGCCGCCTCCGACGCAAGGTGGACGTCAACCGTATCCCGGTCCACGACACGACAGTTCGTACCCCGGGCCGTGTCTTCCGTCAGCCGCGTTCCCGGAGGCGGCACACCAACAGCTCCGTGGTCGGGCTCTCACGCCGCCGACGGACCATCCGGCGTTCCAGCGGGTACAGGGCGGCGCCCGCCAGCCAGCCCGTGGGCGCGGTGACGGTCGCCGCGCGCAGGGTGCCGCCCCACAGCTTGCGCCACGGCAGTGCGGCGTCCACCTGGGCGTTCATGAACATGAGCATGGGCACACGGCGGACCACGTCGAACCCGGCCTTGTCGGCGGTTCCGGCGATCCATTCCAGCGTCCGGTTGACCTGGTGCTCCCCGCGCTGTTCGGGGCGCTGCAGGCAGTTCTCGGAGATCACCAGGCACCCACCCGGGCGCAGGACCCGGGAGAACTCCATCATGGCGCTCGCGTAGCGGTCGTCGTCGGTGATGTGGAAGAGGACGTCCATGCAGGAGACGGCGTCGAAGGCGTCCGCGTCGAAGGCGTCCAGGTCGGACACGTCCTGGCGGACGAACCGGTGGTCGGGGAAGCGGCCGCGCAGGCGCGCCACGGCGGCGTCGGTCATGTCGCACCCGGTGACGTCACCCGCGCCGAGACGCTCCCAGAGACGCACGTAGAAGCCGGTGCCGCTGCCCGCGTCGAGAACGCTGCGGCCGTGCGGGGCGAGGCGGCCGACCTCGCGGAGGAAGACCTCCTCCCGCACCCGGTACATCCACCGGTTGAAGGGGCGCCCGAGCGCCCGGTACCCGACCCCGCTCTCGGTCCAGTCGCCCTCGAGTCGGCGTTCCCAGAAGTCTCGGAGTTCGCTGTGCCTAGCCATGCACACACTGTCACACCGAGTGGCGTGTCCTGTCCCGACGCAGCGCCGACCAGGTCGGAACCACCCACCGGTGGACGGTGTGTCACCGCCGCCTGCTATCCATGGGCGACACGACCCCCACGGAAGGCGCACACCCATGCCCAACGGCCACCACGTCACCGAGTTCGCGGGCCTGCCCGCCGTCGAGTTCACCCACTGGGACACCATCCACGACGAGTTCACGACCGCCATGCGGTGGGCCCGCAACAGGAACGAGCCGCACCCCACCCTGCCGAGGTCCTACCGTCCGCTCTTCGAGGCGATCGCCGCCCCGGACTCGGTGGCGTGGCGCCTGCGGATGGAGGTCGATCTCTGCATCGGAGAGAGTATCCGGGAGGATCTGGACACCTACGTGGGCCGGTTCACCGACCTGGTGCCGCCGGAGTCCGTCCGGGCGCTCGTCGTCGGCAACATCGCCGACGAGGACTTCCAGTTCCTGTCGGAGGAGGTCCGCGACCGGCTCGTCGCCCTCGCCCCGAAGCTGACCCGCCTGCGCTCCCTGTTCTTCGGGGAGGTCCTCCAGGAGGAACAGGAGATCTCCTGGATCGAGCACTGCGACCTCGCCCCGCTCCTCGCGGCCTTCCCGGACCTCACCGAGTTCACCGTGCGCGGAGGCACCGAGTCACTCGGGCTGCGCGTCGACGGGCACCCGTCCCTGCGGAGGCTCACCGTGCAGAGCGGCGGCCTGCGCCCCGAGGTCGTCCGGGACGTGGCCGCCTCCTCCCTCCCCAGGCTGGAGCACCTCGAACTGTGGCTGGGGCACAAGAACTACGGGGGTGACGCCACGGCCGACGATCTGGCGCCGGTCCTGTCCGCGGAGGCCTTCCCCGAACTCCGCCACCTGGGCCTGCGCAACTCCGACGCGACCGGTGCGTGGGTGCGCGCCCTGGCCGACGCACCCGTCACCACGCGCCTGGAGACCCTCGACCTGTCCCTGGGCACCCTGCGCGACGAGGACGTCGACGCACTCCTGAACGCCCCCGTGTTCCACGACCTGAAGCGACTCGACCTGCACCACCACTTCCTGTCGG
>NZ_ANBC01000081.1 GCF_000341125.1 Nocardiopsis lucentensis DSM 44048
CGACGGCACCAGCGCGTACACCGTGTCCGAGGCCGCGGCCAGGGCCGCCCGCGCCACCAGGCGCTCCCAGCCGCCGGTGAGGTTGATCACGGCGTGCTCGGTCGCCGACGTGGGCGCCGCCAGCCACGTCGACAGCCGGATCCGGCCCGCCCCGGCCGCGCCGCCCATGTCCGTGGGCCATTCGCCCACCAGTGTCAGCGCCCGCACGTCCACCGCGCCGTCCACGTCGTCGAGCACCGCCTCGACCACGGCATCCGCGCGTTCGGCGTCCAGGCCGCCCCGCGCCTCCTTGGCGTTGACGCCCTGGCTGTACACGCGCGCGGCGTCCCCTGAGGGGGCTGGCGCGGTACGCGACAGGGGCCGCAGCACGTACAGGTCCGAGGCGGCGCCGATCGACTCCGCGCCGTGGTACCGGTTGAAGTCCGGCCAGACGGCCTCCAGCAGCAGGTCCATCCGCACCATCCGCGCCTGCGTCGCCGCCGCCAGCCGGGGGGTGGTCTCACTGGCGCCGTAGGCCACCAACACCCGCCCCCTGCGGGGATCGGTCATCCCCTCCAACCCGCGCCGCACGAACAGCTCCACCCCGTCCGGGGTGTACGGCGGGTCGGTGAACACCAGGTCAGCGGCGCCGCGCAGCGGTGACGGCAGCCCCA
>NZ_ANBC01000082.1 GCF_000341125.1 Nocardiopsis lucentensis DSM 44048
CGCTCGGCCACCGCGTCGATGTGCGCCAGCACCCGCTCGTCCACGTCCACGACCTCGGCGCGCGCCCTCGGGCACACCAAGGTCACCGCCAGCGCGGTCAGGTCGTGGTCGCCCACGCACAGCAGCACCCGGTCGTCGAGGTCGAACCGCGTGGTCAGGAAGAGCGCGCGCCGCAGTGCCGTCTCCGCGGTCGCCGCCACGTGGTCCAGGTTCGGGTCGGAGGCGGGGCCCTCACTCACGGCCCGGGTCAGGATCGCGCCCGCCCGCGCGTGCCGGGGGAGCAGGTGGGCCACGGGGTCGGCCAGTTCGTCCGCCGCGGCGCCCCGGTACTCGGAAGGGGCGACCAGGCGCACCCTGCGCTGTCCGTCACCGCTCTCGGTGTCCAGTTCCTCGGCCTCGTCCAACTCCCTGAGCACGGCCGCCACGACCGAGTGGGCGACCCTGCTCGCGCGCACGAGGTCGTTGGCGCTCCACCACCGCCCGTCCGAGAGCAGGGCGAGGATCCGGCGGACCCGGGGCGCGTCCACACCCTGGTCGAGCAGCAGTCGCAGAGCCGCCTGCGGCAGGAGCTGNCGGTGACCGTGGGGTGTGGGCGGTCGGGTGCGCGTACGCGGCGCCGGGGTGGTCCGGGCCGGGGGAAGTCGGGTGTCCTGCCATGCCCTGATCGTCCCACGTACGGGCGGTGGGGGTGGAATCGCTGGTCAGGGCGGTTCGGGGCGGATGAGGGAGATATCACTCACGAGCGGGCGGAACACCCCTTGGAGGTGGCGTTAACACCGGGGTAATGTGGGTGTGCGGAGCGCCATGTTCACGTTCTGATGTGGAGGGACCCGGCCACCAGTCGAGGTTTAATCCACTTTGGGAGGTTTAGCCGGGTTCCCAGGTGGAAGATACGGCTAGGCCAGCCCTCATCGGAGAACCCCTCCGAGAGGGACCCGTGCTCCCTTCCGCGAGGGGGCACAGCCCCGGAGTCGAGGGCGCACCGCGGCTCCACTTGGTCTAGACCTGCGATTCGCATCGCGGCTGGACCGACATGTATAAGAGAACCTGCCCGAACCACGGGCGACCCTCCGCTACTGCGGCCACGAGGACGTGACCGCCCCGACGGTAACGGACAGGGACGCCCCGCACACGGGAACCGGCCGTAACCCGGCCACACAACCGAATCTTGACGCAGCAGGGCCAATGTCGTCCCGGATGCGCTTTTCACGAAGCCGACGAAAGACGACAGGAGGGTAGATGCCTGCTGCTCAGGTGCGGCGTTCGTCCGTCCGAACGAACGCGGAAGCCACGTCCCAGGGCCTGTACGACCCCGCCTTCGAGCACGACGCCTGCGGTGTGGGCTTCGTCGCCGACCTCAACGGCCGACGCAGCCACGAGATCGTCCAGAAGGCACTCACCGTCCTGCGCAACCTCGACCACCGAGGCGCCTCCGGGGCCGACCCCGACGACGGTGACGGCGCGGGCATCCTCACCCAGATCCCGCACGAGCTCTACACCGAGGTCTGCGACTTCGACCTGCCCGACGCCGGCGCCTACGCCACCGGTATCGCCTTCCTGCCCGCCGACGCCGCCGCCCGTGCGGACGCCGTCGCGCGCATCGACGCCATCGTCGCCGACGAGGACCTGACCGTTCTCGGCTGGCGCGAACTGCCCTTTGAACCGCAGTACAGCGGCCCCGCCGCCCGTGAGGCCATGCCCTCCTTCGGCCAGCTGTTCATCACCGGCCGCCAGGGCACCCCCACCGAAGGCCTCACCGGCATCGCCCTGGAGCGCTACGCCTACTGCGTCCGCAAGCGCGCCGAACACGAGACCGACGTCTACTTCCCGAGCCTGTCCCCGCGGACCATCGCCTACAAGGGCATGCTCACCACCCCGCAGCTGGAGCCGTTCTTCCCCGACCTGTCCGACCGGCGCTACACCTCCGGCCTGGCCCTGGTCCACTCCCGGTTCTCCACCAACACGTTCCCGTCCTGGCCGCTCGCCCACCCGTTCCGCTACGTCGCGCACAACGGCGAGATCAACACCGTCAAGGGCAACCGGAACATGATGCGGGCGCGCGAGGCCAAGCTCGCCACCGACCTCATCCCCGGCGACCTCGACCGGATCTTCCCCATCGTCGACCCCGACGACTCCGACACCGCCTCGCTCGACGACGCCCTCGAACTGCTCCACCTGGGCGGACGCTCGCTCCCGCACGCGGTGCTCATGATGATCCCCGAGCCCTGGGAGAACCACACCGAGATGGACCCGGCCGTCCGGGCCTTCTACGAGTTCCACTCCACCCTCATGGAGCCCTGGGACGGACCCGCCTCGGTCACCTTCACCGACGGCACCGTCGTCGGCGCCGTCCTGGACCGCAACGGCCTGCGCCCCGGCCGCTACTGGGTCACCGACGACGGCCTCGTCGTCCTGGCCAGCGAGGCCGGCGTCCTCGACATCGACCCGGCCGCCATCGTCCGCAAGGGACGCCTCCAGCCCGGCCGCATCTTCGTCGTGGACACCGACCAGGGCCGCATCATCGAGGACGAGGAGATCAAGGCCGAACTGGCCGCCGAACACCCCTACCAGGAGTGGATCGACGCCGGCCTCGTGCGCCTGACCGACCTGCCCGACGCCGAACCCACCCCGGTCGCCGAACTCAACCTCGCCCAGCAGGTGTTCGGCTACACCGAGGAGGACCTCCGCGTCATCCTCACCCCGATGGCCCGCACCGGCGCCGAACCCATCGGATCCATGGGCACCGACACACCCGTCGCCGCCCTCTCCGACCGGTCCCGCCAGCTCTTCGACTACTTCTCGCAGAACTTCGCGCAGGTCACCAACCCGCCACTGGACGCCATCCGCGAGGAGATGGTCACCAGCCTCAACACCCTGCTCGGAGCCGAGGGCAACCTCCTCAAGGCCGAAGCGGGCGACACCCGGCGCCTCGTCCTGTCCACACCCGTGGTCGACCAGGCCCAGCTCGCCGCCATCGTCAAGGCCGGAACCACCAACCCGGCCCTGCGCACCTTCACCGTCGACGGCACCTACCCCGTCGACGGCGGCGGCGACGCGCTCTCCGCACGCCTCGACGAGATCAACACCGAGGTGTCCCAGGCCATCGCCGACGGCGCCCACATCCTCGTGCTCAGCGACCGCGGCGCGGACGCCACGCGCGCGCCCATCCCGTCGCTGCTGCTCACCGGCTCCGTCCACCACCACCTCGTGCGCGAGAAGACCCGAACCGAGGTCGGACTGGTCGTCGAGGCCGCCGACGTGCGCGAGTGCCACCACGTCGCACTCCTCATCGGCTACGGCGCCTCCGCCGTCAACCCGTACCTGGCCCTGGCCAGCGTCCAGGACCTGGTCGAGCGCGGCGTCATCGGCGGCATCGACGCCGACCAGGCCGTCGCCAACACCGTCAAGGCGTTCGGCAAGAGCGTCCTGAAGATCATGTCCAAGATCGGCGTGTCCACGGTCAGCTCCTACACCGGCGCGCAGATCTTCGAGGCCCTCGGCCTCGGCCCGGAGGTCATCGACCGGTGCTTCACCGGCACCACCTCCCGCCTCGGCGGCGTCGGCTTCGACGTCCTCGCCGAGGAGGTCGCCATCCGCCACCGCCGCGCCCACACCGCCAACCCCAACGCCCACCGGCGCCTGGAGGTCGGCGGCGAGTACCAGTGGCGCCGCGAGGGCGAGCCGCACCTGTTCAACCCCGAGACGGTCTTCAAGCTCCAGCACTCCACCCGCACCCGCCGGTACGAGATCTTCAAGGAGTACACCTCCAAGGTCGACGACCAGGCCGAGAAGCTCATGACCCTGCGCGGACTCTTCCGCCTCAAGGAGGGCGTGCGCGAACCGGTCCCGATCGACGAGGTCGAGCCCGTCTCCGCGATCGTCAAGCGCTTCTCCACCGGCGCCATGTCCTACGGCTCCATCTCCGCCGAGGCGCACGAGACCCTCGCCATCGCGATGAACCGCCTCGGCGGCAAGTCCAACACCGGCGAGGGCGGCGAGGACCCGGCCCGCTTCACCCGCGACGCCAACGGCGACCTGCGCCGCAGCGCCATCAAGCAGGTGGCCTCCGGCCGGTTCGGCGTCACCTCCCACTACCTCACCAACGCCGACGACATCCAGATCAAGATGGCCCAGGGCGCCAAGCCCGGTGAGGGCGGCCAACTGCCCGGCCACAAGGTCTATCCGTGGGTGGCGCAGACCCGCCACTCCACCCCCGGCGTCGGGCTCATCTCCCCGCCGCCGCACCACGACATCTACTCCATCGAGGACCTCGCCCAGCTCATCCACGACCTTAAGAACGCGAACCCGTCCGCGCGGGTCCACGTCAAGCTGGTCTCCGAGGCCGGAGTCGGCACCGTCGCCGCCGGCGTGTCCAAGGCCCACGCCGACGTCGTGCTCATCTCCGGCCACGACGGCGGCACCGGCGCCTCCCCGCTGAACTCGCTCAAGCACGCGGGCACCCCCTGGGAGCTCGGCCTCGCCGAGACCCAGCAGACCCTGCTGCTCAACGGGCTGCGCGACCGCATCGTCGTCCAGACCGACGGCCAGATGAAGACCGGCCGCGACGTCGTCATCGCCGCCCTGCTCGGCGCCGAGGAATACGGTTTCGCCACCGCACCCCTCGTCGTCTCCGGCTGCGTCATGATGCGCGTGTGCCACCTCGACACCTGCCCCGTCGGCGTCGCCACACAGAACCCGACCCTGCGCGAACGCTTCTCCGGCAAGGCCGAGTACGTCGTCAACTTCTTCGAGTTCATCGCCCAGGAAGTCCGCGAGTACCTCGCCCAGCTCGGCTTCCGCAGCCTCGACGAGGCCATCGGCGCCGTCGACCTGCTCGACACCACCGAGGCCGTCGACCACTGGAAGGCCCAGGGCCTGGACCTGAACCCGATCCTGCACGAGGTCGAGCCCTGGGCGGGCGACCACCGGATG
Source organism: Nocardiopsis lucentensis DSM 44048 (assembly GCF_000341125.1). Classification (GTDB taxonomy): domain Bacteria; phylum Actinomycetota; class Actinomycetes; order Streptosporangiales; family Streptosporangiaceae; genus Nocardiopsis; species Nocardiopsis lucentensis. The sequence continues at coordinate 4,933 of NZ_ANBC01000082.1, forward strand.
CACACCCGCACCCAGGACCACGGCCTGGAGAAGGCCCTGGACAACACCCTCATCCAGCTCGCCGAGGGTGCCCTGGACTTCGGACAGCCCGTCAAGCTCGAACTGCCGGTACGCAACGTCAACCGCACCGTCGGCACGATGCTCGGCCACGAGGTCACCAAGCGCCACGGCGCCGACGGCCTCCCCGCGAACACCATCGACATCACCTTCACCGGATCCGCCGGCCAGTCCTTCGGCGCGTTCGTGCCCAAGGGCGTCACCCTCCGCCTCGAGGGCGACGCCAACGACTACGTCGGCAAGGGCCTCTCCGGCGGCCGCCTCATCGTCCGCCCCGACCGGTCCTCCCAGCTCGCCGCTGAGGACCACATCATCGCGGGCAACGTCATCGGCTACGGCGCCACCTCCGGCGAGATCTTCCTGCGCGGCATCGCCGGCGAACGCTTCTGCGTCCGCAACTCCGGCGCCACCGCCGTCGTCGAGGGCATCGGCGACCACGGCTGCGAGTACATGACCGGCGGCCGCGCCGTCATCCTCGGCCGCACCGGCCGCAACTTCGCCGCGGGCATGTCCGGAGGCGTCGCCTACGTCCTCGACCTCGACCCCCACCGGGTCAACCCCGAGATGGTCGACATCGAGGAACTCACCGACGAGGACCGCGTCCTCCTCACCGACGTCCTCACCCGCCACCGCGACGAGACCGGCTCCGCCGTCGCCGAACGACTCCTCGCCGACGGCCCCGCCGCCCTCGACCGCATCGCCAAGGTGATGCCGCGCGACTACAAGCGGGTCCTGCTCGCCCAGGCCGAGGCCGAACGCGACGGCCGCGACGTCAACGAGGCCGTCATGGCCTCCGCGCAGTCCTGAGCGTCAGCGAACACGAAAGGAGGAACACACACCATGGCTGACCCCAAGGGTTTCCTGAAGATCACCGAACGCGAACTGCCCGCCCACCGCCCGGTGGACGTGCGCATCCAGGACTGGCGCGAGGTCCACGAGGACTTCGACCGGGGCACCGTCACCAAGCAGGCCTCGCGCTGCATGGACTGCGGCATCCCCTTCTGCCACAACGGCTGCCCGCTCGGCAACCTCATCCCCGAGTGGAACAACCTCGTCTACACCCACGACTGGGCCGAGGCGATCGAACGCCTGCACGCCACCAACAACTTCCCCGAATTCACCGGACGGCTCTGCCCCGCCCCCTGTGAATCCGCGTGCGTGCTCGGCATCAACCAGCCCGCCGTCACCATCAAGAACGTCGAGGTCTCCATCATCGACCGCGCGTGGGAGGAGGGCTGGGTCAAGCCCCTGCCCCCCACCACCCGCACCGGCAAGAAGGTCGCCGTCGTCGGCTCCGGCCCCGCCGGACTCGCCGCCGCACAGCAGCTCACCCGCGCCGGACACGACGTCACCGTCTACGAGCGGGCCGACCGCATCGGCGGCCTCCTGCGCTACGGCATCCCCGAGTTCAAGATGGAGAAGCGGCACATCGACCGCCGCCTCGCCCAGATGACCGCCGAAGGCACCACCTTCCGCACCAGCGTCGACATCGGCGTCGACATCACCGTCGACCAGCTCCGCGCCGACAACGACGCCGTCGTCCTCACCGGCGGCGCCACCGCATGGCGCGACCTGCCCGCCACCGGACGCGAACTCCAGGGCATCCACCAGGCCATGGAATACCTGCCCCTGGCCAACCGGGTCCAGGAAGGCGACTACGACACCCCGGCCATCACCGCCGAGGGCAAGCACGTCGTCGTCATCGGCGGGGGGGGNACCGGCGCCGACTGCGTCGGCACCGCCCACCGCCAGGGCGCCGCCTCCGTCACCCAGCTCGAGATCATGCCCAAGCCGCCCGCCAAGCGGCCCGACCACCAGCCATGGCCCACCATGCCCATGCTGTACAAGGTCACCAGCGCGCACGAGGAGGGCGGCAAGCGGATCTACTCCGTCAACACCCTCGAATTCCTCGGCGACGAGAACGGCAACGTCCGCGCCCTCAAGCTCGTCGAGGTCAAGCGCACCGACAAGGGCTTCGAACCCGTCGAGGGCACCGAACGCGAGATCCCCGCCGACCTCGTCACCCTCGCCATGGGCTTCGTCGGCCCCCAGAAGGAGGGCATGATCGAGCAGCTCGGCGTCGAACTCGACGGACGCGGCAACGTCGTCCGCGACGCCGACTACAAGACCAGCGTCGACGGCGTCTTCTGCGCCGGAGACATGGGTCGCGGCCAGTCCCTCATCGTCTGGGCCATCGCCGAGGGCCGCTCCGCCGCCGCCGGAGTCGACCGCTACCTCAGCGAGACCACCACCCTGCCGGTCGCCATCCCGCCGACCGAACGGCCCCTGGTCTGACCCCACCACCGACGGCGCCGGGCTCGGGGACACACCCCGCGCCCGGCGCCGCCCTAGGCTGATGGCATGCTCTACCGCCTGATCGGTGACGCCGCCATGGTGACCCACCTGGCGTTCCTCCTCTACGTCGCCCTCGGCGGATTCCTCACCTGGCGCTGGCCCCGCACCCTCTGGATCCACGCCCCCGTCGCCCTCTACGCACTCGGCATCACCCTCATCGGCTGGGCCTGCCCCCTCACCCACGTCGAGAACTGGGCCCGCGCACGCGCCGGACAGACCGGACTCCCCGGCGCCAGCTTCGTCGACCACTACCTCACCGGCGTCGTCTACCCCGAGGAACACCTCCGCACGGTCCAACTCGCCGTCGCCGCGGCCGTCCTCATCTCCTGGGGCGGCCTGGCCGCATTCACCTACCGGGGGCGACGCAAGGAGAACACTCCGTAACCAGCGTAAAGATCGCATATATTGCACGGCCGACTATTCTCCGCGACGATCCGCTGGTCGTACCGTCGAAGACATGAGCGTTGTGACCTGGGACGCATACCACGCGGCGGAGCACTTCACCATGCGCACCGCGCGCCTGATCGACCGCCACCGCTTCGCCTACCACTTCCAGAGCGGCCCCGCCGCCCCGATCCGCTCCGCCCTGGCCGCCTACCGCAACCTCGACGGCGGCTACGGCAACGGACTCGACCCCGACATGCGCGGCCACGCCAGCCAGCCCGCCGCCATCGCGATCGCCCTGCGCTACCTCGACGAACTCGGCCCCATCCCGCACAACATCGGCACCGGCGCCTGCCAGTTCCTCGCCAACGTCTGCGACCCCGACGGCAGCGTCCCCTTCGTCCTGCCCACCATCCGCCACACCGAGGCCGCCCCCTGGTTCCTGGAGACCGAGGACTTCTCCGGGCGCCTCGACATCACCGCACTCATCTGCGGATACCTCCACAAACACCACATCACGCACCCCTGGCGCGACACAGCCACCGCCTACTGCTGGAAACGCGTCGACACCCTCGCCTGGACCGACCCCCACGAGGCCATCGGCGTGTGCGCCTTCCTCCAGCACGCCCCCAACCGCACCCGCGCCCTGCGGGCGGTCAACCGGCTGTCCACCATGATCCGCGCCGTCATCGACGTCCACCCCCGCGCCGAGGGCGGAGCCCACACCCCACTCGACCTGGTCCCCGACCCGCACCACATCGCCCGGCCTCTGTTCACCGACGCCGAGATCAGCCGCAACCTCGACGTCTTCGAGGAACAGCAGCGCGCCGACGGCGGCTGGGACGCCGCCCCGGGCCACTGGGACCCCGCGGCCACCCTCGAACGCGAAGGCATCCGCACCATCCAACGCCTGCGCGTCCTCCGCGCCTACGGCCGCATCGGCACCTACCTGCCCCAACCCAGGCGCGACCGGTAGGCAGGGGCCTCCGCCCCGCCCCGGACCGTCCCTAACCCAACGCCAGGAACCGCACACCGGCCGCCGACAACGCGTCCCGCTCCACACCACCCTCCGAACGGCCGGTCACCGCACGCACCGCGGCCTCAGCCGCCGCGCCACCCGACCACACCCCCGGAAACACCCGCTCCAACGCCGCCCGGTCCGCCGCACCGAACACCAGGCGCGTCACCAGATCCAACCCGGACCGCGTCGTCCACGGCTCCCGACCCAACGCGTCCGCCAGATCCCAGCCATGCAGCACCACCTCCACCACACGCGTCACCAGGAAGTCCCTCAGGAACATCGGATCACCATGCCGTGTGAACACCCGACGGTCACCGTCCTCGGCCGCCAGCCGCGCACTCAGCGCCGCCCAGCCCTCACGCAGCACCCGCCCCGGCTCCCCAGCGTCCGCGCGCCGAGCCGCGACCTCCACCGCCGACCGCACCCGCTCCCCGTTCACCTCCGAGGAGAACCGCACATCCGGCGCGTAGTACCCCGCCGCCGACACCAGCCCGACCCCCCGCCCAGGAGCCTGGGCGTCCAACATGCCGTCCACCCGCAGCACCGCCCCCACCGCGTGCGCCGCCAACGCCGCCACATCCCACGGCTC
>NZ_ANBC01000083.1 GCF_000341125.1 Nocardiopsis lucentensis DSM 44048
CCTCCGACAACCCCTCCAGAACCCCCTGGAGAGCCGCCGTCTCCGACTCCAAAGCCGCCACGACCTCTTCGTAGGCGAACACCACGCACCCACCCCCACACGAACCCCGCAGACACCGACCGAACCCCAACGGACCCCGCCCCACCAGGCGGATCCACGCCCCACCACCCCCGCCACCGTTCGCCCCACCGCAGCCAGACATACGTCCATTCGCAACCTGGTTTAGACCACTCCATCCCCCAGACGCTCTAGAGTTGGAGACGTGACACGTCGAGCAAAAATCGTCGCGACCCTCGGTCCCGCCACCTCGAGCCCGGAGACACTCCGCAAGCTCGTCGACGCCGGACTGGACGTAGCGCGACTCAACCTCAGCCACGGAACCCACGACGACCACAGCGCCAACCTCGCCAACGTGCGAGCCGCCGCTGAGGCCGCACAACGATCGGTCGGCGTCCTCGCCGACCTCCAGGGCCCCAAGATCCGCCTCGGCACCTTCGCCGACGGGCCCCACGAACTCGCCCCCGGCGACGAGTTCACCATCACCACCGACGACATCCCCGGCGACGCCACCCGAGTCTCCACCACCTACAAGGGACTCCCCGGCGACGTCCGCCCCGGCGACCGCGTCCTCATCGACGATGGCCGCGTCGTGCTGGAATGCACCAAGACCACCAGCACCGACGTCCACACCCGGGTCGTCTACGGCGGAGCCGTCTCCAACCACAAGGGACTGAACCTCCCCGGCGTCGCCGTCAGCGTCCCCGCACTCACCGACAAGGACGAGGCCGACCTGCGCTGGGCCCTCCAGCACGGCGTCGACATGGTCGCGCTCTCCTTCGTCCGCAGCCCGGCCGACGCCGAGGAATGCCACCGGATCATGGACGACGAGGGCATCACCGTCCCCCTCATCGCCAAGATCGAAAAGCCTCAGGCCGTCGAACGCCTCCACGACATCATCGAGGTCTTCGACGGCGTCATGGTCGCCCGCGGCGACCTCGGCGTCGAACTGCCCCTGGAAAACGTTCCCATGGTGCAAAAACGCGCCATCGAACGCTGCCGCGACAAGGCCAAACCGGTCATCGTCGCCACCCAGATGCTCGAATCCATGATCGGAGCCCCCCGGCCCACCCGCGCCGAGGCCTCCGACGTCGCCAACGCCGTCCTCGACGGCGCCGACGCCGTCATGCTCTCCGGCGAGACCAGCGTCGGAAAGTACCCGATCGAGACCGTCGAGACCATGGCACGCATCGTCAGCGCCGCCGAACAGGAATCCCTCCGCGCCTCGCACATCCTCACCCGGGTGCCCGAGACCACCGGAGGAGCCATCGCCCGCGCCGCCGCCGAGATCGGAGCCACCGTCGGCGCCAAGGCACTCGTCGCCTTCACCATGTCCGGCGAGACCGCGCGCCGCCTCGCCCGCTACCGGTCGCCCATCCCCCTGATGGCGTTCAGCACCGAGGCCAGCACCCAGGGCCTGCTGTCCCTCGTCTGGGGCACGGAGACCAACCTCGTGCCGTGGGTCGACAACACCGACGACATGGTCCGCCAGGTGGAGGCCGAACTCCTCCAGCTCGGCGAGTACACCAAGGGCGACAAGGTCGTCATCGTCGCGGGCAGCCCGCCCGGGACCGTGGGATCCACCAACTCCCTGCGCGTCCACAAACTCGGCGACGCCGTCGCACTGAACACCCAGTAACACCCAGCCGCACCGGAGCGCCCACAAGGCGCCCGCAGACGGGCCGCATCAGGTCCGGCCCGGAGGAAGGCGAATGAGCCGCGCCGACCATCCGGGCCAGGACCGGTGCGGCCGACGCGTATCCGGAGCTAGTGCTGCTCCTGACCGCTGGACACCCCGCCCTCGGAGATCACCCGCTCCAACGGCATGTCCCACGGCAACAGGTTCCACGGACTGGCCGGATCCTCCGTCAACAGCCCCAACGCCGTCCACACCCGGTCGGCACCCCCGTGCTCACCCTCCACACCGCGCTCCGGCCACAACAGGTACCCGGCGTGGAAGGCCACCGACAACTGGTGCCACGACGAATAACGACGCTGCAGGTCGGAGGCCACCCGACGCAACAGCGTCTGCGTCTCCACCGGGCTCAGCCAGTCCAACGTCGCCCCACCGCACACCAGACGGATCACATGCACCGACTTCCACCACTGGAAGGCACCGATGATCACCGTCTCGTCGGCCTCCGGAGCGTCGGCCACCGAACGCAGCCGTTCGATCTGCTCCGGGGACAGCCGCACGGTCGCCCCCGTGGAGTGACCGCCCTGCTCCCGGGGCAGCCGCGACTTCGCCACGCCCGCGCGCAGGTCGACCACCAGGTCGAGGGACGGGCCCGAGTGCAGTTCCGCCTGGAGCTCCTCGACCGCGGCCAGGAGGGACTCACGGTCGATCACGCCCCACTGCTGGTCCAGGACCCGCCGGTAGCGGCGGGG
>NZ_ANBC01000084.1 GCF_000341125.1 Nocardiopsis lucentensis DSM 44048
CCAGGGCTCGGCGAGCGCGACCCGGAACGGGGCCGCGACGGCGGCGGCCCACCGCTCGGTGCTCAGCGGGGCCTCGGGGTCCTTGGTCCGCACGGCGGGCGACTCGCGCGACCCGACGACCAGCTCGGCGAAGGAGCCGACGACCAGGGCCACGACGGGCAGGAACGACCATCCGGGCTGGTCGAGGGCGACGAGCAGCACGATGAGGAGCGCGAAGGGCGCCAGCAGCCACGGCAGGGGGGGGGGG
>NZ_ANBC01000085.1 GCF_000341125.1 Nocardiopsis lucentensis DSM 44048
CACGACCCAGGCGCCGATGACGAGTGCGCCGATCACCCCGGCCACCGCGGTCAGCACCTGCTGCTCCTCTCCTGGAAACCTCTCTGCACAACAAGGATCGGGGACGCGGGGCCCGAACGGCGCCCGAACCCACGGGTTGTACCCAGGTTGTGGCCGTGATGTGACCGGTTCAGCCCGCTTGCCCCGGCATAAAGTGACAAAAGGCCCAAGTGGGGTCGAACTGGCTGGGTAGATACCAACGTTCTGGCCCGAACCTTCGGGTCCAGCCCGCGGTCAGTACTTGGGGCCGACGAAGGAGTCCATCCGCGCCACGGCGGCCTTGGTCGAGATGGAGACGGTGAGGGCGTCCTGATGGGGTGGCCGCCGGTTGGCGTGGATCGTCCAGGCGATCCCCAATCGGTCGAGGGCCGCGGTGAAGATCCCGATGATGTCCGTGGACACGTTGGTGAAGTGGTAGCGGGGGTACTCGTACCACTTCTCCCCGCCGTCTGGGAGCCTCTTGCGTATTCGGTTGGTGACCCGGCACCCGTCGGAGTGTATGAACCCGCGTATGAGCGCTTCGGAGTGCTTGTCCACGATGGCCTGCTGCCACGGCTCCAGGGCGATGGTTCGGTCGTGCTTCTTCCCCGGGCCGTGTTGGGGGAAGACGCAGAGCCAGTGCTTGGAAACGGCCTTGATGGCCGTGCATCCGTTGCGCTTGACCATGAACACCCCGAGAGGGAAAACGGCTTCCATCGCAGCCCTGCAATAGGCGATGAGCTGGGGATAGCGGTTGTCGTAGAAGATCCAGAGAGCGTGGACGCCGCGCCTGCCCTCAGTGATGTGTCCGTCGCCCAGGTAGGCGCCGAGGAGGTAGGAGTAAGCCTCCCCGTTGATGGAGGCGCCGCTGCATCGGGGGCAGTATCGGGTACGAGCGGCTTCCTTCTCCGGGGAGCGCCGGTTCCCGTACCGCCAGTGCCGAACTGCTTGGATGGAGACACCACACTGGGTCGCGATGGCCTTGTCGGTCAGGCCCAGGGCTTTGAGACGGAAGGTTTCGTCAACGATTTCGCGTGCGTACATGGCGTGAAGCATTGCTCACGCATACGACAAGCTATGACCCTGGGTGATTTGCCGCCTACATGTGGAGAACTCTGAACAGTAAAAAGCCACCCTCGCGGGTGGCTCTCAGTACCCCGGGTGGGACTCGAACCCACACTGTATGGATTTTGAATCCACCGTCTGCTGCCGAATTGGACTACCGGGGCAAGATGCATCAGATCGGACATCCGACCTGTCGGCATCATCGTCGACCCGACTCTACCTCACCAACAGTGACGTCACGATTGGCACGCATTGCCGGTCCCGACGTCCAGCATCCTAGCGGATCTCGGTAACCTCGTGTACGTGACGAGGACGCAGAGCCGCGTGGTGATCGCGGAAGACGAGGCCCTGATCCGCCTGGACCTCAAGGAGATGCTCGAAGAGGACGGATACACCGTCGTCGGCGAGGCCGGTGACGGCGAGACCGCTATCCGGCTTGCCCAGGAGCTGAAGCCCGATCTGGTGATCACCGACATCAAGATGCCGGTGCTCGACGGCCTGTCCGCCGCCGAGCGCATCGCCGGGGAGCGCATCGCCCCGGTCGTGATCCTCACCGCCTTCTCCCAGCGCGAGCTGGTGGAACGGGCGCGTGAGGCCGGGGCCATGGCCTACCTGGTCAAGCCCTTCAACAAGTCGGACCTGGTTCCGGCGATCGAGATGGCCACCTCCCGCTACGCCGAACTGGCCGCGCTGGAGTCGGAGGTCAGCAGCCTCCAGGACCGTCTCGAGACCCGCAAGCTCGTCGAGCAGGCCAAGGGGCTGCTCCAGAGCCGCCACGGCATGAGCGAGCCCGAGGCGTTCCGATGGATCCAGAAGAACTCCATGGACCGTCGGCTGACGATGCGCAAGGTCGCCGAGACGGTCGTCGAGACGCTCGGCGGCGCGCAGGGCTGAGCGCCGGGACCCCAACCTCTCGCGGGGGCCGCACCCGATCGGGTGCGGCCCCCTTCTGTTCTCCTGCGCACCTCCTGTGGTGGAAACGTGCAGATCAGCTGGTGTTCGCGGCGAAAACTAGACACTCGTTCAGGGTCAACCGGGTGAAGGTACCGGTTCGGTCTCGGTTGCACACGATGGGATGACGGTTGCATCACGTGGCTTAAGCAGGGCTGAATGACCTGGCTAAACCGGGCTAAACTCACCGCACCGAACAGCAAAGGACAACGGTGTCGAATGTGTGCATTCGGTGCCGCCAACCTCAGATGCGCAAGGAGCGCGCGTGCGCACACGTCTCGTGACCGTGCTGCTCGCCCTGATCACCGCCATCCTGGTGATCCCCGGGCCAGCGGCGACGGCAGACGAACAGGGCGGTGAGTCGCTGCACGGTCGGATCCTCAACCCGCAGGACCGGGACCAGGGTGTCGAAGGCATCCTGCTCACGGTCTTCGAGGGTGGGGACGAGATCGCTGCGGCCGAGACCGGCCCTGATGGAAATTGGGAAGCGGAGCTGCCCGGACCGGGTGAGTACCGCGTGGTCGTGGACCAGGAGTCCATCCCCAGCGAGTTCGCGCTAAGGGAGAGTGTCATCGTCGTCGACGGTGAGGCCACGGCCGAGGTCGAGGCGGGTGATCAGCGGCCGCTGATCATCGCGCTGGACGTGGCCGGCGCCGCGGACGAGGATTCCCCCTCTCCCTCGGGCGAGGGGGCGGACGGCTCCGACGGCGGTGACGCCCCGGCCGATGACGACTCCGTCGAGACGGGTGCCGACAGCGGCGGTTCCTTCGGGGACCGGTTCGCCCAGCTCACCGCGTCGGGTCTCCTCTACGGCCTGGTGATCGCGGTGTCCGCGATCGGTCTGTCGCTGATCTTCGGGACCACGAAGATGATCAACTTCGCCCACGGCGACATGGTCACCTTCGGCGCGATGATCGCCCTACTGTTCAGCACGGGTGCGGCGGGGATGGGCAACTCCCTCCTGGCGATCTTCCTGGGGCTGGCCGGGGCCGTGCTCCTGGGCGGCTTCTTCGAGGACAGGCTTCCCCGTGCGACGCTGGTCGTCGCCCAGTGGTCGGCCATCCTCCTCGGCATCGTGCTGGCGACGGTGCTCGGTGTGATGGGCGACTCGGTGGGCTGGCAGGTTCCCCTGTGGGGCGCGGCCGTGATCGCCGTGCTGATGGGCGGGGTCCTTGGCGCCGGTATGGAGCGCTACATCTGGCGTCCGCTGCGGCATCGCAACGTGGCGCTGATCCAGATGTTCATCGTCTCGATCGGGCTGGCCCTGGTGGTGCGGCACGTGGTCCTGGTGCTCTTCGGGGCGGGGCGTGAGCGGTACGCGGGTTACCAGATCCAGGATCCGGTGGACCTGGGGCCGATCGCGCTTCCGCCGCGTGACCTGGTGGTCATGGGTGTGGCCGTGGTGGTGCTGGTGGGGGTGGCCTGCCTGTTGCAGTTCACCCGGATCGGCAAGGCGATGCGCGCGGTGTCGGACAACCGGGACCTGGCGGAGTCGTCGGGTATCGACGTGGACCGCGTGACGCTGTACGTGTGGGGGCTGGGCGGTGGCCTGGCGGCCCTGGGCGGTGTGCTCTACGGGCTGAACCAGATCGTGGAGTACGAGATGGGCTTCCGTCTGCTGTTGCTGATGTTCGCCGCGGTGATTCTGGGCGGTCTCGGCACGGCCTACGGTGCGATGGTCGGTGGTTTGGCCGTGGGGTTGGTGGCGATGCTGTCGACCCTGTGGTTCCCGACCCAGATGATGCAGGCGTGGGCGTTGGCGCTGATGATCCTGATGCTGCTGGTCAGGCCGCAGGGCCTGCTCGGTCGGCGCGAGCGGGTCGGCTAGGGGAGGCAGACGATGGACATTGTTTCGATCCTCGCGGAGTCGACCCGGTCGGCGTTCGGTCCGATCGCGGCGATCTACGCGTTGGCGGCGATCGGCCTGAACCTGCATTTCGGGTACACGGGTCTGCTGAACTTCGGTCAGGTCGGGTTCATGCTGGTGGGTGCCTACGGTGTGGGCATCAGTGTGGCGGTGTTCGACCTGCCGCTGCTGGTCGGGTTCGCCGTCGGGATGCTGTGCGCGCTGGTGTTGGCGCTGCTGCTGGGTATTCCGACGCTGCGGTTGCGGGCGGACTACCTGGCGATCACCACGATCGCGGCGGCGGAGGTGATCCGCCTGGTCTATCGGGCGGGTTTCGCCGAGCCGCTGACCGGTGGTGTGTACGGTCTGCAGAACCTGGCGGACGGTTTCCGCGTGCTGAACCCCTTCGACGGGGGTGAGCGCTACGGTGTGGGCGCCCTGTCCTACAACGGCAACCACATGTGGGTGCTGGCGGTGACCTGGGGTCTGGTGGCCGTGATGTGCGGTCTGGTGTGGATGCTGATGCACAGCCCGTGGGGGCGTGTCATCAAGGGCATCCGGGAGGACGAGGAGGCCGTCCGCAGCCTGGGCAAGAACGTGTTCGCGTACAAGATGCAGATCCTGGTCCTGGGCGGTCTGGTCGGTGCTCTGGCGGGTTGCATGTTGGCGGTGTACCAGGCGTCGATCCAGCCGGACCAGTTCAAGCCGCAGGTGACGTTCTTCCTGTGGGTGATCCTGCTGCTCGGTGGTGCGGGTCGGGTGTTCGGTCCGGTGCTGGGGGCGATGGCCTTCTGGTTCCTGATGAACTTCACCGACGGCCTGCTCCGGGGTATGGGTTCGATGGGTTGGTTCCCGTTCCTGGACGGGCCGGACTACGGTGCGATCCAGTTGGCCTTCGTCGGTGTGCTGCTGGTGGTGCTGATCGTGTTCCGGCCGCAGGGTCTCATCGGCGACCGCAAGGAGATGTTGATCAATGTCAAGTGAGGCGACGAACTCCTCCGCGGGTGTCGGGGTCGATCGGATGGCCGGTGCGGAGCCGGTGCCGGGTTCGGGTAAGTCGGATCCGATCCTGGTCGCTGACGGTGTGCGCCGTTCGTTCGGTGGTCTCAGGGCCGTCGACGTGGAGCACCTGGAGGTGCAGCGCGGGACGATCACGGCGTTGATCGGCCCGAACGGTGCGGGCAAGTCGACGCTGTTCAACCTGTTGACCGGGTTCGACCGGGTGGATCAGGGCAACTGGACGTTCGAGGGCGCCAGGATCGACGGCAAGCCGGGCCACAAGGTCGCGCGCGCCGGGATGGTGCGGACGTTCCAGCTGACCAAGGCGCTGACGCGCATGACGGTGCTCGACAACATGTTGTTGGGGGCGCAGGGTCAGCTCGGTGAGCGGATGGCCGGCGCCTTCCTGCGGAACGTGTGGGCTGGTCAGGAGCGTGGGAACACCCGGCGGGCGCTGGAGCTGCTGGAGCGGTTCAAGCTCATCGACAAGCGCGACGACATGGCGGGTTCGCTGTCGGGCGGTCAGCGCAAGCTGTTGGAGATGGCTCGGGCGCTGATGACCGATCCGTCGATGATCATGCTGGACGAGCCGATGGCGGGTGTGAACCCGGCGTTGGTGCAGTCCCTGCTGGGTCACATCACGTCGCTCCGGGACGAGGGCAAGACGGTCCTGTTCGTGGAGCACGACATGGACGTGATCATGGGGATCAGCGACTGGATCGTCGTGTTGGCGCAGGGGCGGGTGATCGCTGAGGGCCGTCCCTCGGACATCCGCTCGAACCAGCAGGTGATCGACGCCTACCTGGGTGCCCAGGAGGACGACTCGGCCGAGGCCCGGGGGAGTGGTGATGACTGAGAAGGACGACCTGGGAACGGCGAAGGTTCCCTCGGAGGCCGAGGTCTTCGAGAGGCACCGTGAGGAGGTCCTGGAGCACGCGGGCGCCGAGGCGGTCGGTGAGGTGGGTGGTCCGGACGACTACCTTCTGCTGGCCAAGGAGTTGGTGGCCGGGTACGTGCCCGGGGTGAACATCCTCAACGGGTGTACGTTGACGCTCACCGAGGGCGAGGTCGTGGCGATCATCGGCCCCAACGGTGCGGGTAAGTCGACGCTGATCAAGACGATCTTCGGGCTGATCCCGGTGCGCGAGGGCGGTCTGACGCTGCGGGGTTCGAGTATCAAGGGCCTGGCGGCGCACAGTCTGGTCGAGCGCGGCGTGGGTTACGTGCCGCAGACGCAGAACGTGTTCCCGTCGTTGACGATCGAGGAGAACCTCCAGATGGGGGCGTTCCTGCGGCCGAGGTCGTTCGCGCAGCGGTTCGCCGTGGTGGCGGAGCTCTTCCCGTTGCTGGGTGAGCGGCGTAGGGCGAAGGCGGGTTCGCTGTCGGGCGGTGAGCGCCAGATGGTGGCGATGGGTCGTGCGTTGATGATGGATCCGTCGGTGCTGTTGTTGGACGAGCCGACGGCGGGGTTGTCGCCGATCTACCAGGAGGAGGTCTTCCAGCGGGTCAAGGAGGTCAACTCCACGGGTGTGTCGGTGATCATGGTGGAGCAGAACGCCCGGCGCTGTCTGCAGATCTGTGATCGCGGTTATGTGCTGGACCAGGGCCGTAACGCGTACACGGGGTCGGGTCGGGACCTGTTGACCGACCCGAACGTGATCGAGCTGTACCTGGGGACGCTGGCCAGGGACTGATCCGGTCGTCGGTGGGGGGCGGGGCCTGCGGGCTCCGCCCCTTCGTCGTGTGCGGTGAGGGGCGCTGTGGGGTGGGCCGCGATGGCCCCGTCCGGTGCCGCGTGCGTGGGGTCGTGCCTGCGCGGGGGGTGTGTCCGTGGTCCGCGGCGGGTGGTGCGTCGGCGGTGGGGGCGGGTGGGTTCGGCTGTCCTGGGGCTTGGGCCGTCCGTCCGGCTGTGTGGGGGTTCCGGTCGCGCCGGGTGGAGGTGGGGTGGGGGTGGAGGCCGTCCATGGGTGGGCGGTGGGGGTTCGCGTGGCGGTCGGAGGGGAGGCGCCGCGTAGACGCCAAGCGCCCCGGGACGGGTGTCCCGGGGCGCTTGCCGTGCGTGGTCAGGGGGCCGGAGCCGCCTGACGGCGTCTCCCTAGTCGTTCAGGGAGTGTTCCTCGTAGGCGAGGACCTCGTGGCCGTCGTCTCCGAAGGCGAAGATCTCGAAGGTGGCGGCGGTCGGGTCGCCGTTGTCGTCGAAGTCGATGTTGCCGCTGACGCCCTGGTAGTTGATGTCCTCACCGTCGGCGATCAGTTCGGCGCACTCGCCGAAGCTGCCGCACTCGGTGCCCTCGGGGCGGCTGACGTTGGGCAGTTCGGCCACGTAGTCGGCGGGGTCGACGCTGCCGGCGGCCTCGGCGGCCAGGGCGATGACGGTGACGCAGTCGAAGACCTGCGGGGCGAACTGGAAGACCTCCAGCTCCGAGTTGAACTCGGTCAGCCCTTCGGAGAACTCGGCGTTGTCGGCGGAGGGGGCGACGCCGGTGACGCCGTTGATGGCGTCGGGGTCGCTCTCGTTGACCTTCTCGCCGAGCTCGGGGTCGTTGAGACCGTCGGTGATGAAGAGCTGCTCGCCCTCGACGCCGCTCTCCAGCAGCTGGGCGATGACCTGGGCGCCCTCCTCGAAGGCGATGAGGGCGACGGCGTCGGGCTCTGAGTCGTTGACGCTGCTGACCACCGAGTCGAAGGTGGTGGCCTCGGGGTCGTAGGTCTCGCTGACCGTGATCTCGGCGCCCAGGGCCTGCAGTTCGGCCTCCAGGTTCTGGGCGTAGCCGGCGCCGTAGTCGTCACCGCGGGCCACGACGGCGACGCTCTGGTTGCCGGCCTCGACGATCTTGCGGGCCATCACCACGGCGGAGAGGCTGTCGCTGGGCGCGGTGCGGAAGTAGTAGCCGTTGTCGTCGATGTCGCTCAGGGCCGCGGAGGTGTTGGAGCCGGAGCACTGGACGATGTTGGCGCTGGTGATGGTGTCGTAGGTGGCCTGGGTCATGCCGGAGGCGGCGGCGCCGATGACGGCGTTGACCTCGTCGGCGACCAGGTTGTTGGCGGCCTGGTTGGCCTGGGCGTTGTCGCCGGCCTCGTCGCCCTCGATGATGGTGGGGACCTCGGTGCCGAGGATGCCGCCGGCGCCGTTGATCTCGGAGATGGCGTACTCGGCGGCGGTGATCTGGGGCGGGCCGAGGAAGGCGAGGTTACCGGTCTGGGGGTAGAGGATGCCGAAGGTGAACGCCTCGCCGCCTCCGCCTTCTCCGCCTTCGCTTTCTCCACCGTTGCCACACGCGCTGATGCTGAGTACCAGGGCCGCGGTCGCGGCTGTGAGGCCGAGCAGCTTCTTGCTTGCCATGGTCGTGGTCAACTCCGTTCAACCGAAGAAGCACGGGCTGCGTGACGCAGGCGTGCCGTAGTGCTGTGCGTCCTGTTATGCCCGCGTTGTGTGGCATTGCTTAATCAGGAGCGTTAGCGGAGCTTAATCACGTATGTTCCCGGCGTGGAAGCTCGGTTCCGGCGTTGGTGCCGACTCGCCGTCATGCTGTTATGGGTCCGTAGTCATCGCAGCTCGTCAGGGCTGTGGTCGTTGGACGGACATCGCTGTTTCGTGATCGCGGGGTGGCGATGTGTCGTGGTTCGCGGGCATGACGAAGCCCGATCGTCGAGGATCGCGGTGCCCCGTGGGGCGCGCGGCGCCGTCGTCGACCGGGCCTGGTGGCGTGCCGCGTGGTGCGGCACGCGGGATCAGTTGCCGGGCATCTCCCGCAGCATGCACGTCAGCCGGGAGGTGCACACCTTCCGGTCCTGGTCGTCGGTGATGGTGATCTCCCAGGTGGCGAGGGTGCGTCCGAGGTGGACGGGAACGGCCACACCGGTGACGTGGCCCGAGGTGGCCGAGCGGTGGTGGGTGGCGTTGATCTCGATGCCGACCGCGACGCGTCCGAACTGGGCGGCGTGGATGGTGGAGCCGATGGATCCGAGGGACTCGGCGAGCACGCAGGACGCGCCGCCGTGCAGGAGCCCGAAGGGCTGCTGGTTGCCCTCCACCGGCATCCGGCCGGCCACGCGCTCGGCGGAGGCCTCGGTGACCTCGATGCCCATGCGGTCGGCGAGGGAGCCCATGCTGATACTGCCTTCGTCGAACTGGGCGCGCAGGGACTCGATGTCTGTGGACATGGTGGTGCCTTCCGGTCCGGTGGGGTGCCCCTGTGGGGTGCTCGTGTGTGGTGTGGTCACCGTTCTCCCGGTGATGGCCACGGATTGTCTGGTCCGCATCTTAGGATTTCCCTGTGGTGACCAAGCGAGAGACCCCCGACGACAATTCCCGTGCCCGTGCCGGGGCGGACGGCGCTTCCCCCTCGGCGGGTGGTGGCGCGCGGCCCCGCCTGCTGCTCCTGGACGGCCACTCGATGGCCTTCCGAGCGTTCTTCGCGCTTCCCGTGGAGAAGTTCGGGACGAGTACCGGACAGTCGACCAACGCCATCTACGGTTTCACGTCGATGCTGGTCAAGCTGTTGCGGGATGAGGAGCCCACGCACGTGGCGGTGGCGTGGGACCTGTCGGGTCCGACGTTTCGGCACGAGGAGTACGCCGAGTACAAGGACGGGCGGTCCGAGACGCCCGAGGGCTTCCCGTCCCAGGTGCCGCTCACCCAGGACCTCATGCGGTTGATGGGGGTGGCGAACCTGTCGGCTCCCGGTTACGAGGCCGACGACGTGATCGCCACGCTCGCCCACCAGGGCGGCGAGGCCGGGATGGAGGTGCTGATCGCCTCCGGTGACCGGGACGCCTTCCAGCTGGTGACGAGGGACTGCACGGTGCTGTACCCGGGCAAGAGCCTGTCGGACCTCAAACGCATGACTCCGGAGGCGGTCGAGGAGAAGTACGCGGTCCCGCCGGAGCGGTACCGGGATCTGGCAGCCCTGGTGGGGGAGAAGGCGGACAACCTGCCGGGCGTGCCGGGGGTGGGGCCCAAGACCGCGGCGAAGTGGATCGCCAAGTACGGGTCGTTGGACGAGCTGGTCGCCCACGTGGACGAGGTCACCGGCAAGGCCGGGCAGAACC
The DNA here is from genome assembly GCF_000341125.1 of Nocardiopsis lucentensis DSM 44048. Taxonomy (GTDB): domain Bacteria; phylum Actinomycetota; class Actinomycetes; order Streptosporangiales; family Streptosporangiaceae; genus Nocardiopsis; species Nocardiopsis lucentensis. The sequence goes on from NZ_ANBC01000085.1 coordinate 9,932, forward strand.
TGCGCGACCACCTGGACGACGTGCTGCGCAACCAGCGGCTGAACCTGTTGGCGACCGACGTCGACCTGGGCGTGGACGTGGCCGACCTGGGCATCGGGGAGGCGGACCGCGCGGGGATCGACGCCCTGTTCGACAACCTGGAGTTCGCCTCCAACCTGCGTGAGCGTCTGTACGCGGTGATCCGCTCCGGAGAGCCGGAGGGCGGGGCCGAGGCGGCGGCGGAGGGGTTCTCCGTCGACCTGACGGTCGCGGACACGGGCGCGGTGGCGGCCTGGCTCACCGAGCACGCGGCGCCCGAGGCGCTGACCGGGGAGGCTCCCGCCGGTGTGGCGGTCGAGGGGGCGTGGGGCCAGGGGAGCGGTCGTGTCGACGCGCTGGCGCTGTGCGTGCCCGGTGGGGCGGCCCTGTACGTGGACCCCTCCGTGCTGGACCCGGCCGACACCGCGGCGCTGTCGGAGTTCCTCGCCGACCGGGACCGTCCGAAGGTCGTGCACGAGTACAAGGGGGCGTCGCTGGCGCTGGGGGCGCACGGGTGGTCCCTCGGCGGAGTGGTCAGCGACACGGCGCTGGCGGCCTACCTGGCGCAGCCGGGCCAGCGGCGGTTCGACCTGGCCGATCTGTGCCGCAGGTACCTGGGCCGGGAGCTGGAGGAGGACACCGACGGCGCGCAGATGGCCCTGGACCTGGGGACGGGGACCGAGGAGGGTGGTGGGCGCCAGCGGTTGTTGGCGGTGCGGGCGGCGGCCACCCGAGACCTGGCGGGCGTGCTCTCGGCCGAGCTGGACAAACGGGGCGGCAGTCACCTGCTGCACGAGGTCGAGCTGCCGCTGGTGGACGTGCTGGCGCGGATGGAGCGGGCCGGGATCGCCGCCGATCTGCCGTACCTGGAGGGGCTCCAGGGCGAGTTCGCGGCCTCGGCGCGCGGCGCGGTGGAGCGGGCGCACGAGATCGTGGGCCGCGAGTTCAACCTGGGCTCGCCCAAACAGCTCCAGCAGGTCCTGTTCGAGGAGCTGGGGCTGCCCAGGACGAAGAAGATCAAGACGGGGTACACCACCGACGCGGACGCCCTGGCATGGCTGGCGACGCAGACCGACAACGAGTTGCCGGCGGTGCTGTTGCACCACCGGGACCAGACCAAGCTGCGGACGACGGTGGAGGGGTTGATCAAGACCGTCTCCGACGACGGTCGCATCCACACGACGTTCAACCAGACGGTGGCGGCGACCGGGCGGCTGAGTTCGACCGATCCCAACCTGCAGAACATTCCGGTGCGCACGGACGTGGGTCGGCGCATCCGGCGGGCGTTCGTGGTGGGTGAGGGATTCGAGGAGCTGCTCACCGCCGACTACAGCCAGATCGAGTTGCGGATCATGGCGCACCTGTCGGGTGAGCGGGCGCTGATCGACGCGTTCAACAGCGGCTACGACTTCCACGCGCACATGGCGGCGCAGGTGTTTCGCATCGGGGTCGACGAGGTGGACGGTGAGGCGCGGTCGAAGATCAAGGCGATGAGCTACGGCCTGGCCTACGGGCTGAGCGCGTACGGGCTGTCGCAGCAGCTGGGGATCGCCCCGGACGAGGCGAAGAAGTTGATGGAGGACTACTTCGAGCGGTTCGGCGGGGTGCGCGACTACCTGCGGTCGGTGGTGGACGACGCGCGCAGGGCCGGGTACACGGAGACGATCCTGGGGCGGCGCCGGTACCTGCCGGACCTGACCAGTGACAACCGTCAGCGCAGGGAGATGGCGGAGCGCATGGCGCTCAACGCTCCGATCCAGGGGTCGGCCGCCGACATCATCAAGGTGGCGATGCTCCAGGTGGACGCGGCGCTGACCGAGGGCGGACTCGCGTCGAGGGTGCTGCTCCAGGTGCACGACGAACTCGTGGTGGAGGTCGCTCCGGGTGAGCGTGAGCGGGTGGAAAACCTCGTGACGCACGAGATGGGCACGGCGTACGATCTGCGTGTCCCGCTGGCCGTGTCGGTCGGCAGCGGGCAGAACTGGCACGACGCCGCGCACTAGGCGCGCGGGTCGCGCCCCTGGGACATGGGAGGTGGGAACGGTGACGGACACGGGGGGATCCTCCGTGGCGGGCGGGTTGACCGTGGGTTCGGTCACCGTTCCCGCCGACGCCCTGGTGTGGCGCTTCTCCCGGTCCTCGGGGCCGGGCGGGCAGCACGTCAACACGTCGGACACGCGGGTGTCGCTGTCGCTCGACGTCGCGTCGTGCCGGGCGCTCGGGCAGACGCGCCGTCAGCGCGCCCTGGAGCGGTTGTCGGGACGCCTGGTCGACGGGGTGTTGACGGTGTCGGTGCAGACGCACCGGTCCCAGACGCGCAACCGGGCCGAGGCGCGGGAGCGGATGGCCGCCCTGCTGGCCGAGGCGATGGCGCCGCCCGCCCGCAAGCGCCGGGCGACGCGGCCGAGCAGGGCCTCCCGCCAGCGGCGCCTGGACGCCAAGCGGCGGCGCGGTGACGTGAAGCGTTCGCGTTCGCGTCCCCCGTTGGACTAAAGCCCTGTTTTCGGGAATTTTCCTGACTCGCGACGCTACGCCTCGCCACGGGGCGGGGCCGCGGGGCACCCCCTCGGACATGGGGCGGCGTGTAGTTGATCTTGACCACCATGCTCGGGTAAATTGCGGCCAACGTGACCTTCGTCGGGTTGGCGGCCCTGGGTTCCGATTGACCAGGACGCCCATGTCTCATATTCTGGCCAGAGCGTTGTGGGTTCGTGCGGGCGTCTGTCGTCCCCGGTTCGGGGTTCGATGATCGCACCGCTTCGGTCAACACTCTGGACCCGGCGGCCTGTGGCCACGGATGGTTCCGCCTTCCGTGACTGCGGTTCTCACTTCTGGACGACGGATCGACGGGCTCGAACTCGCGGCGTGCCCATTTTCTGAACCTGTCCGTATCCGGAGTCCACCCACAAATGACGAGCAGCACCGAGGCCACCTCGACACCCCAGGTAGCGGTCGACGACATCGGGTCCGAGGAAGCCTTCCTCGCGGCGATCGACGAGACCATCAAGTACTTCAACGACGGTGACATTGTCGAGGGCACCATCGTGAAGGTCGATCGAGACGAGGTCTTGCTCGACATCGGTTACAAGACCGAGGGTGTCATCCCCTCCCGGGAGCTGTCGATCAAGCACGACGTCGACCCCGGTGAGGTCGTCGCCGTCGGCGATCAGGTCGAGGCCCTCGTCCTCCAGAAGGAGGACAAGGAAGGCCGCCTGATCCTGTCCAAGAAGCGCGCCCAGTACGAGCGCGCCTGGGGCACGATCGAGAAGATCAAGGAGGAGGACGGCGTCGTCACCGGCACCGTCATCGAGGTCGTCAAGGGTGGTCTCATCCTCGACATCGGCCTGCGCGGCTTCCTGCCCGCCTCCCTGGTCGAGATGCGCCGCGTGCGCGACCTTCAGCCCTACGTCGGCCGCGAGCTCGAGGCCAAGATCATCGAGCTGGACAAGAACCGCAACAACGTGGTCCTGTCCCGCCGTGCCTGGCTGGAGCAGACGCAGTCCGAGGTGCGTCAGACCTTCCTCAACACCCTCCAGAAGGGTCAGATCCGCAAGGGCGTCGTCTCCTCGATCGTCAACTTCGGTGCCTTCGTGGACCTGGGCGGCGTCGACGGTCTGGTGCACGTCTCCGAGCTGTCCTGGAAGCACATCGACCACCCGAGCGAGGTCGTCGAGGTCGGCCAGGAGGTCACCGTCGAGGTCCTCGACGTGGACATGGAGCGCGAGCGCGTCTCCCTGTCGCTCAAGGCGACCCAGGAAGACCCGTGGCAGCAGTTCGCCCGGACCCACCAGATCGGCCAGGTCGTTCCCGGCAAGGTCACCAAGCTGGTTCCGTTCGGTGCGTTCGTGCGCGTCGAGGAGGGCATCGAGGGCCTGGTCCACATCTCCGAGCTGGCCGAGCGCCACGTCGAGGTGCCCGAGCAGGTCGTCCAGGTCGGCACCGAGATCTTCGTCAAGATCATCGACATCGATCTCGACCGCCGCCGCATCAGCCTCTCGCTGAAGCAGGCCAACGAGGCCGTCGAGCCGGGCCAGGAGGAGTTCGACCCGACCCTCTACGGCATGGCCGCCGAGTACGACGAGCAGGGCAACTACAAGTACCCGGAGGGCTTCGACGCCGAGAGCGGCGAGTGGCTCGAGGGCTTCGAGGCCCAGCGCGACGAGTGGGAGCGCAGCTACGCCGAGGCGCAGGCCCGCTTCGAGGCGCACCGCAAGCAGGTCGAGGAGGCCCGTGCGGCCGAGGCCGACGCCGCCAACGCCCCGGCCGAGGAGGCCGAGGAGGAGTACACCGGCGGTGGCCAGAGCGGCACCACGACCGGCTCCGACTCCAGCAGCGGCGCCCTCGCCTCCGACGAGGCGCTGGCCGCCCTCCGCGAGAAGCTCGCGGGTGGCGAGGCCTGATCAGAGGGCCGGGCTTGACCAGCCCGGCCAGTAGGTCCGTGAGGACCTTCTGACAGCCCCGAAGGGCCGTCCCCACACGGGGGCGGCCCTTCGTCGTGTGGGGCCCGGCCTTCCTCACGCCCCTCCGCTCCCCTGGGACGCGCGCAGCGGTCGGACACGCCCCGATCCCCGGCGGGCCTGATCCGGGACGGGACCGGTGGATGAGGCACGGTCAGGAGCGTTCCTGTGGAAGACTCGCTCCACGAGGAGGCGACGTGTTCGACATCCACCCGGCCACCCCCGCCGACGCCGGCGAGCTCCTGACGCTCCAGCGCGCGGCGTTCGTCGATGAGGCGCAGGCCTACGGCGACCCTTTCATCCTTCCGCTCACCGAGGGCCTGGACCGGATCGACCGGCTCCTGCGGGACGAGGGCGTGCTCGTCCTCAAGGCCGTCCGCGGGGCCCGGATCGTCGGGGCCGTGCGCGCGAGTACGGCCGGCGCGCACGGGGTGATCGGCCGCCTGGCCGTCGCCCCCGACCAGCGCCGCCAGGGGGTCGCCCGGGCTCTGCTGTCCGCGGTGGAGGAGGGGTTGCGCGTCCACAGTCCCGGACTGACCGCCCTGACCCTGTTCACCGGTGCGCAGAGCGCCGACCAGCAGCGCCTGTACCGCGAGCGCGGCTATACCGAGACGCACCGCGAGCGGGTCGCCGACCACCTGGTGATGGTGCACATGCGCAAGGAACTGGTCCCGGTGGGGGCGTCCACCGAGCCGGTGTGACGGTCGGTCGCGGGCGGCCCGGGGGCGTGCCCTAGGGTCGGTGGCATGCTGACAGTGGGACTGACCGGGGGAATCGGCTCCGGTAAGAGCGCGGTCTCGGCGGAACTGGCGCGCCTGGGCGCGACGGTCATCGACGCCGACGCGATCGCGCGAGAGGTGGTCGAACCCGGCACGGAGGGGCTGGCCGCGGTCGTCGCGGAGTTCGGTGAGGGGGTGCTCGCCCCGGACGGGCGCCTGGACCGGGCCAGACTCGGGGAGATCGTCTTCGCGGACGAGGAGCGGTTGGCCCGGCTCAACGCGATCGTGCACCCTCGGGTGGGGGAGCGCAGCGCCGAGCTGATGGAGCGGGCGCGGGCGGCCGGTGCGCGGGTCGTCGTCTATGACGTCCCGCTGCTGGTGGAGAACGATCTGGGCTCCCTCTACGACGTGGTGGTCGTGGTGGACACCCCCGACGGGACACGTGTGGAGAGGGTGGCCGCCGACCGGGGCATGCCGCGTGACCAGGTGTGGGCGCGGATCCGGGCGCAGGCGGACCGGGAGACCCGGTTGGCCGCGGCGGATCTGGTGGTGGACAACTCGGGGACGCGCGAGGAGTTGGCGGCGCGGGTCGCCGAGGTGTGGAAGGAGTTGCTGGAGCGCGCCTGAGCCCTCCCCCTCGCCACCGCCTCCGTGCTCTTGGCGGGCACGGGATGTCGGGGGCGGTCGGTAGCGTTGGAGGGAACGCAGGCGTGGGTGAGGCGAGGAGTGGCGACGTGCGACCGGTCAGCGACATCAAGCGCAGCGAGGCACCGTTCGAGGTCGTCTCGGAGATGACCCCGGCGGGAGACCAGCCCGGGGCGATCGCCGAGATCACGCGGCGGGTGGAGTCGGGCGACGCGCACACCGTCCTGCTGGGCGCGACGGGGACGGG
>NZ_ANBC01000086.1 GCF_000341125.1 Nocardiopsis lucentensis DSM 44048
GAACAACGCGGTCGAGTACTTCGTCTCGTACTACGACTACTACCAGCCCGAGGCCTACGTCCCGCAGAGCGACACCTACATCGAGAAGGACTCGTCGATCAACGACGAGGTGGAGCGACTGCGTCACTCGGCGACCAACTCGCTGCTCACGCGCCGGGACACGATCGTGGTGGCGTCGGTGTCGTGCATCTACGGTCTGGGCACGCCGCAGGAGTACGTGGACCGGATGGCGCAGCTGTCGGTGGGCATGGAGGTGGACCGCGACGAGCTGCTGCGCCGGTTGGTGGAGATGCAGTACTCCCGTAACGACACCGCGTTCACCCGGGGCACGTTCCGTGTGCGCGGCGACACCATCGAGATCATCCCGGTGTATGAGGAGCTGGCGATCCGCATCGAGATGTTCGGTGACGAGGTGGAGCGGTTGATGACCCTGCACCCGTTGACCGGAGAGGTGCTGGGGGAGAGCCGGGAGATGTTCATCTTCCCGGCGTCGCACTACGTGGCCGGAGAGGAGCGCACGGAGCGCGCCGTCGCCTCGATCGAGGCCGAGTTGGGGGAGCGGCTGGCCGAGTTGGAGGGCCAGGGCAAGCTTCTGGAGGCGCAGCGGCTACGGATGCGCACCACGCACGACCTGGAGATGATGCGGCAGCTGGGGACGTGTTCGGGGATCGAGAACTACTCCCGGCACTTCGACGGTCGTGAGCAGGGCAGCCCGCCGAACACGTTGCTGGACTACTTCCCCGAGGACTTCCTGTTGGTCCTGGACGAGTCGCACGTGACGGTTCCGCAGATCGGCGCCATGTACGAGGGTGACGCGGCGCGCAAGCGCACGCTGGTCGACCACGGGTTCCGTCTGCCGTCGGCGCTGGACAACCGCCCGCTGAAGTGGGAGGAGTTCACTGAGCGGATCGGGCAGACGGTGTACCTGTCGGCGACGCCGGGCCGGTACGAGCTGCGGCAGGGCGCCGGTGACGTGGTGGAGCAGGTGATCCGTCCGACGGGGCTGGTCGACCCGGAGGTGCTGGTCAAGCCGACCGACGGGCAGATCGACGACCTGGTGCACGAGATCCGGGAGCGCGCCGAGCGCCAGGAGCGGGTGCTGGTCACGACGCTGACCAAGAAGATGGCCGAGGACCTGACCGACTACTTCGCGGAGCTGGGCATCCGGGTGCGCTACCTGCACAGCGAGGTCGACACGCTGCGGCGGGTGGAGTTGCTGCGTGAGCTGCGCGTGGGCGAGTTCGACGTGCTGGTGGGCATCAACCTGCTGCGTGAGGGGCTGGATCTGCCCGAGGTGTCGCTGGTGGCGATCCTGGACGCGGACAAGGAGGGGTTCCTGCGGTCGGAGACCTCCCTGATTCAGACGATCGGTCGCGCCGCACGCAACGTCGCCGGTCAGGTGCACATGTACGCGGACCACGTGACCGACTCGATGCGGGCGGCGATCGACGAGACCAACCGGCGCCGGGACAAGCAGTTGGCCTACAACGCCGAGCACGGGATCGACCCCACGCCGCTGCGCAAGCAGATCGCGGACATCCTCGACTCTCTGAACAGGGAGGATGTCGACACTGAGGAGCTCATGGCGACGGGGTACCGTAAGGGCGAGTCCGCTCCGGTACCCGCGCTGGGTGAACGCGCGGTGGACACGAAGAGCATGCCGCGCGCGGAGCTGGCCGGGCTGATCGACCAGTTGAGCGCCCAGATGCACCAGGCCGCGACCGACCTCCAGTTCGAGCTGGCGGCCCGGTTGCGGGACGAGATCAAGGAATTGAAGCGTGAGCTTCGCGGCATGGACGAGGCCGGGGTGAAGTGACGGCGGGCCCTGCGGGGTGGGCCTTTTCCGGCGTGTCGCCACCCTCGTGAGGTATCAGATTGAGAACGTTCGTACAACGAGTGGGTCGCGTGGTTACCTTCGCGTGACATACCCTTGGGGTCGACCAGGGTCATGTCGTACATTCCGGATATCCGGTCGCGGGGGAGTCCATGAAGGTTCAGCTGTTGGCGACGACGGGTGTCCTCCTCGTCGGAACGTCTTTCCTGGTAGGCGGTTGTTCCCTGGTCAGGGGAGGGGCCGAGGCCGCCGACTCTTCGGACGTCTCGGGTGCGCCGACCGGAGCTGATCCCTCCCCGGGGCCCGTCAGTGACGAGGACACGCTGGTGGTGGCCGACGACGGGGCCGAGGTCCGCCAGGACTGCGGCGACCGTGAGATCGTGGTCAGCGCCGATGACGCCGTCGTCGTCCTGGACGGGGCGTGCGGCCTGGTCAGGGCCACCGGCCGGGGCACCACCGTGGACGTCGGGTCGGCCGAACGGATCGTGCTGGTGGGAGTGGACAACACGGTCTCCTTCGCGGCGGGGGAGCCCGAGGTGATCAACCACGGGCGCAACACCTCGGTCGTCGAGGGCGGGGTGGCCACCGCGTCGCCGCGTCGGACCGTCGACGAGGACGGGACTTCCGTGTCCGCGGATTGACCGCCCCGACACCCGCGGGCTACCTGGGATCCGTTACCGTGGTGCGCGTCCGTGCCCATACGAAACCGGGGCACGGGTGATGGACCGGACGGGCACGTCCGCGCGGGGTGGATCCGCGGGGACGGGCGAGGCGACCGGCCCGTCATGGAGTGCTCCGGGCGAGAGACCCGCTAGGGGAGGGGTGGATGAGCGGATATGTGGCGCGGGTGCGGCACGACGAGTCGCCCGGGGGCGATCTCGGGCTGGACCCGCTGGTGCGGTCCGCCGCCCAGCGTTGGGCCGCGACCGACCCGCTGCTGCCCGAACCCGTGGGCTTCGCCCCCGGTTCCTCCCCGCTCGTGACGGTCAGCGACGAGGAAGGCAACACCGTCGCGGCCGGGAGCATGCACTACACCTGGTACCAGCCCGGCGAGGTCGGCCGGATCTGGGGGGTGCCCGACCAGCACTGGCTCACCCCCATCGTCGGCGGGCCCGACCCCGGCCGCGCCCTGGACTCCCTCCTCACGAGCTGGCGTGACCAGCTGGAGGAGCTGCCGACCGGTACCGGTTCGGAGTCGGCCGCCCTGGTCAGCTGGCCCGCCCGCGACGTGTGCGGGATCATCCCGCTCCAGCGGCACGGCCTCCAGCCCTACACGGTGCTGGCCGCCCGTCAGCGCCGCCGTGGGGTGCCCCCGTCGCTGCCCCCGCGCGACGTGACCATCCGGTTGGCCGACCGCAGCGACCTCACCCAGGTCGTCACCCTGCTCATGGAGGAGCACCGCTACGAGCAGCACTTCGGTGGAGTGTTCCTGCAGCCGGACACCGCCGAGCAGACCCGCAAGGTCGCCGCGCGGGCGCTGGACCGGTCCCGTTCGTGGATCTGGCTGGCGGAGCGACGCGGCCGGGCCGTGGGCCTGTTGTGGGTCTCGCCCCCGGAACGGTCGCGGTGGGCCAAGTCCCTGGTCAACGCGCGCCCGATCGCGCACATCGGCTACGGCGTGGTGACCGCCTCCGAGCGTGGCAACGGGATCGGTACCGCCTTGGTCGGCCAGGCCCACCAGGCGCTGGACAGTCACGGCGTGGGCGTGTCCGTGCTCAACTACGCGGCGATGAACCCGCTGTCGGGGCCGTTCTGGCACCGGATGGGCTACCGGCCGGTGTGGACGACCTGGGAGGTCCGTCCGGCCCTGGCCCTGCGCTGACCGCCGCGCCGCGCCCGGAGTGGCGGGGGTCACCCCGGTCCGGTCGCGGCGCGGGGCGCTCCGTTAGCCTGGCCGCAGGACGCGATGGGGCGTGGGAGAGGTGGACCGATGGCTGTGGACGAGCGCGGGTCCGAGGGCGCGGAGCACGTGGAGATCGTCGAGGTGGGGCCGCGTGACGGCCTCCAGAACGAAGACACCGTGCTGTCGGTCGAGGACCGGATCGAGCTGATCGACCGGGCGGTGGACGCCGGTGTGCGGCGGATCGAGGCGGTCAGCTTCGTCAACCCGAAACGGGTGCCGCAGATGGCGGGGGCCGAGGAGGTCATGGCGGGTGTGCGCCGCGCCCCGGGGGTGTCCCACATCGGCCTGGTGCTCAACCGGCGCGGTCTGGAGCGCGCGGTGGCCGCGAAGGTGTCGGAGGTCAACGTGGCGGTGCCCGCCACGGACGGGTTCTGCACGCGCAACCAGGGGTGCTCGGTCGACGAGATGTTGGACGTGCTGGCCGCGATCGACGCCGACCTGGCCGGTACGGGCATCCCGCTGAGTGTGACGGTCTCGACGGCGTTCGGCTGTCCGTTCGACGGTGAGGTCGCCCCGGGGCGGGTCGTGGAGGTGGTGCGGCGGATCGCCGACACCGGTGCGGTGGAGATCGCCCTGGCCGACACGATCGGTGTGGGTGTGCCGCGCCAGGTGTCCGAACTGCTGCGTGCGGTCGGCCCGGTCGCGGGCGGACGGGCGCTGCGCTGCCACTTCCACAACACCCGTAACACCGGCTACGCGAACGCGCTCGCCGCGGTGGACGGCGGTGTGCGCGTGCTGGACTCCAGCCTGGGCGGCTTCGGCGGTTGCCCGTTCGCGCCCGCGGCGACCGGCAACATCGCCACCGAGGACCTGTTGTACATGCTGCACCGCAGCGGGCTGCGCACGGGCGTGGACCTGGCGGAGGCGGCGGCGCTGGGTGACTGGATGGGTGAGCGCCTGGGCAAGCGGCCGCCCGCCTACCTGGGGCGGGCCGGGGGCTTTCCGGTGTGATCCCGGGCCCGGGCCCAGGGTCCGGGCCGCGTGTGGTGTTGGTCGCGGCGGGGAGGCCGCGCGGTGGGGCGGCAACGCCCGCCGCCGCGCGGGGCCGGTGGATCCGTCCAGGTCGGAGGCGGAACACCGATGCGGCACCTGGCGTTCCCAGGTGTAGGCGCGCGGGGGGCCTGTTATCCTGGTGCCCCGTGGAGTCCGACGGACCTGGGCGAGGATCTACCGCTCGGCACCGGACCGCCGCACGGCCGCTCAGTTCACCCGAGTCCGCCGTAGCCACTCAACCCACGGGAGCATCACTTTGGCATCCGCCGCGAGTACCAAGCACATTTTCGTTACTGGCGGCGTCGCCTCCAGTCTTGGCAAGGGGCTGACCGCCTCCAGCCTGGGCCGACTCCTGAAGTCGCGTGGTCTGCGGGTCACCATGCAGAAGCTGGACCCCTACCTCAACGTCGACCCGGGGACGATGAACCCCTTCCAGCACGGCGAGGTCTTCGTCACCGACGACGGCGCTGAGACCGACCTGGACGTGGGCCACTACGAGCGGTTCCTGGACACCGAGCTGTCCGCCTCGGCCAACGTCACGACCGGCCAGATCTACTCCAGCGTCATCGCCAAGGAGCGCCAGGGCGCCTACCTCGGTGACACCGTGCAGGTCATCCCGCACATCACCAACGAGATCAAGTCGCGCATCTACGCGATGGACGCGCCCGACGTCGACATCGTCATCACGGAGATCGGCGGCACGGTCGGCGACATCGAGTCGCAGCCCTTCCTGGAGGCGGTCCGCCAGATCCGCCACGAGATCGGCCGGGACAACTGCTTCTTCCTGCACGTGTCCCTGATCCCGTTCCTCGGTCCGTCCGGGGAGATGAAGACCAAGCCGACCCAGCACTCCGTGGCCGCGCTGCGCAGCATCGGTATCCAGCCCGACGCGATCGTGTGCCGTTCGGACCGGCCCATCACCCAGAGCCTCAAGTCCAAGATCAGCCTCATGTGCGACGTGGACGAGGCCGGTGTGGTCTCCACCCCTGACGCCCCCTCGATCTACGACATCCCCAAGGTCCTGCACCGTGAGGGGCTGGACGCCTACGTCGTCCGCCGCCTGGGCATGCCCTTCCGCGACGTGGACTGGACCGAGTGGGACGAGCTGCTGCGCCGTGTGCACCAGCCCGACCACGAGGTCACCATCGCCATGGTCGGCAAGTACATCGACCTGCCCGACGCCTACCTGTCGGTGAGCGAGGCCCTGCGCGCGGGCGGTTTCGCCACCAACACCCACGTCAACATCCGCTGGGTCGCCAGCGACAACTGCGCCAGCCCCTCCGGCGCCGCCGCCGAGCTCGACGGTGCGGACGGCATCCTCATCCCCGGCGGGTTCGGTGTGCGCGGTATCGAGGGCAAGCTCGGCGCCATCCGCTACGCCCGTGAGAACCGTATCCCCCTGTTGGGTATCTGCCTGGGACTCCAGGGCATGGTCATCGAGTACGCCCGGAACGTGCTCGGTCTGGAGGGCGCCAACAGCACCGAATTCGACGACAAGGCCGTCGAGCCGGTCATCGCGACCATGGCCGACCAGACCGACGTCGTGTCCGGTGAGCGCGACATGGGCGGCACCATGAGGCTGGGCATGTACCCGGCCGACCTGGGCGAGGGCACCCTGGTGCGTGAGCTCTACGACGGTGAGGAGCGGGTCTCCGAGCGACACCGCCACCGTTTCGAGGTCAACAACGCCTACCGGGTCAAGCTGGAGGGTGCGGGCCTGGTGTTCTCCGGGCTGTCCCCCGATGGCAAGCTGGTGGAGTACGTCGAACTGCCCCGGGAGGCGCACCCGTTCTTCGTCGCGACGCAGGCGCACCCGGAGCTGCGTTCCCGTCCGACCAAGGCGCACCCGCTCTTCCGCGGCCTGATCTCGGCCTCCCTGGAGGGGCAGAAGTCCTGAGCCTGGGCCGGGTGGGGCATGAGCCTGAGAGGCGAGCACATGGCCGGTGACACCCGTCCGGAGACGATGGCGGGGGCGGACGCGAAGATCGCGGACGCCCCCGCGTCGTGGCCCGTGGAGCGCTCCGAGGAGCGTTTCCGCGGCCGCAAGTGCGGCATGCGCACGGACTGGGTGCGGATGCCCGCCGGGGACGGGGAGGGCACCACCCTGGCGGCCCGCGACTACATGGAACACCCGGGGGCCGCCGCCGTCCTGGTACTGGACGGGGACGGGCGGGTGCTGCTCCAGCGCCAGTACCGCCACGCGACGGGCCACACGATGTGGGAGCTGCCCGCCGGGATGATCGACGTGGCGGGGGAGGGGCCGCTGGCCACGGCCCGGCGCGAACTGGTCGAGGAGGCGGGACTGCGCGCCGAGGAGTGGTACGAGCTTCCCGACTTCTTCCCCAGCCCCGGGTTCTCCGCCGAGCGGATCTGGCTGTTCCTGGCCCGGGGCCTGTCGGAGGTGCCCGCCGCCGAGATCGACTTCGTTCGCCAGCACGAGGAGACCGACCTGGCCGCGGAGTGGGTCCCCCTGGAGGAGGCGGTGGGGCTGGTCATGGGCGGCGTTCTGCACAACGGAGCGACCGTCATCGGTATCCTCGCCGCCCACGAGGCCGCCCGGGATGGTTTCGCGTCCCTGCGCCGGGCCCGCTGACCGTGGGCGGGGAAGCGGGCGGCACCGCTCCCTCCGCCGCCGGGGCCGCCGGGACGTTGGCGCGCGCAGGCGCGGCCTTCCTCGACCACCTGTCCGCCGAGCGCGCGCTGGCGGACAACACCCTGCTGGCCTACCGCCGTGATCTGGCCCGCTATATCGGCCACCTGTCCGCACTGGGCGTCACCGACCTCGCCGACGTCGGCCCCGGACAGGTGGCCGGGTTCCTCCGCGCCCTACGTGAGGGCGACGACGACCGCCGGCCGCTCAGCGCCGCGTCCGCCGGGCGGGCGCTGGCCGCGGTGCGCGGGCTGCACCGGTTCGCGGTCCGAGAGGGCTGGACGGGGACCGACCCGGCGGCGGAGGTCGTCCCGCCGGCCCCGCCCATGCGGCTGCCCAAGGCG
>NZ_ANBC01000087.1 GCF_000341125.1 Nocardiopsis lucentensis DSM 44048
CGGCCCTGCTCGCGCTGCGCGACCGCGCCCTGCTGGAGGTGCTCTACGGCACGGGTGCACGGATCTCCGAGGCGGTGGGGTTGGACGTGGACGACGTCGGCGACGCCGTGGAGGGGGACGACGGCGTCGGACTGGTGCGTTTTCGCGGCAAGGGCGGGCGTGAGCGGTTGGTGCCGCTGGGTTCGTACGCGCGGCGCGCGCTGGGCGCCTACCTGGTGCGGGCCCGCCCGGCGCTGGCGATGTCGGGGCGGTCGGGGCCCGCCGTCTTCCTGAACGCGCGCGGCGGTCGTCTGACCCGGCAGGGCGGATGGGCGGTCCTCAGCGCTGTCGCGGACAGGGCGGGGGTCGAGGGTGTCTCACCGCACACGCTGCGGCACTCCTTCGCCACCCACCTGCTGGACGGAGGTGCCGACATCCGGGTCGTCCAGGAGCTGCTGGGGCACAGTTCGGTCACCACCACCCAGATCTACACGTTGGTGACCGTGGACCACCTGCGCGAGGTGTACGCGTCCAGCCACCCTCGGGCACGGCGCTGAACCGGTGCGGGGCACCCGATGCCGCGCGGGCGGGGCCGTCGCCGGAGCGGGCGCGACGGGGTTTCTTCGATTGGTTCGTGTTGAAGTGCGTCGTGTCGTCGTTCTAGAGTCGCCGCACAGAGGTACGTTGCTGTCGACATATTGAGTTTCCGACGGCGGCCAGGCGCAGGGGAGCAACGCCCCTCGGGCCGTGGCCGGTCCGTGGGGGAGGTCAAGGGTTGTGAACTGGTCGGAGAACGACGCGGATGCGAACACCGCACCCGTCGGCGGGCAGGACCCCGCCGACCCGGTGAGCAACCCTTGGGGGACGACACGCAACACGGGGGCGGAACTGCACACCAAGAGACCGGAGTACCAGTTTCCGGTGCCGGAGCCGCTGGACGAACACGGCCCGGCACGAATTGTAGCACTCTGTAACCAGAAGGGTGGGGTCGGTAAGACCACCACCACCATCAACCTCGGGGCGGCCATCGCCGAGTTCGGCAGACGGGTGCTGCTGGTCGACTTCGACCCGCAGGGCGCGCTCTCCGTCGGCCTGGGCAGGCTCGACCCGCGCGAGCTGGACCTGACCGTCTACAACCTGCTGATGCAGCGGGACGTGTCGGTCGAGGACGTCCTGCTCAAGACCGACATCGACGGTCTGGATCTCATTCCGAGCAACATCGACCTGTCCGCGGCCGAGGTCCAGTTGGTCGGCGAGGTGGCCCGCGAGCAGATGTTGGGCCGGGCGCTGCGGCCGGTGATCGACGACTACGACGTCGTGCTCATCGACTGTCAGCCGTCGCTGGGCCTGCTCACCGTCAACGCGCTCACCGCGGCCGACGGGGTCATCGTGCCCCTGGAGTGCGAATTCTTCGCGCTGCGTGGTGTGGCGCTGCTCATGGACACCATCCAGAAGGTCCAGGAGCGCCTCAACGAGCGCTTGGTCATCGACGGCTTCCTGGGCACCATGTACGACCCGCGCACCCTGCACGCGCGCGAGGTGCTGTCCACCATCGTCGACGGCTTCGGCGACAAGGTCTACGGGACGGTCATCAACCGGACCGTGCGCTTCCCGGACGCCACAGTCGCGGGGGAGCCCATCACCAGGTTCGACTCGTCCTCGGCGGGCGCCAACGCCTACCGGGAACTGGCCAAGGAGGTGCTGGCGAGGTGGCCTCTCAGCGGTCACGGCGCGTGACCCTGCCCGGGGCGGACGAACTGTTCTTCCGCCCCTCCGGCCCCGAAGCGGAGCCGGACGAGCCGACCGGACGCCAGCGCACGGCACCCGAGCGCGAGGCCGCGGGAGACGGATCCGAAGGCGGCGCCAAGGGCAGGCGTGGCACCTCCGGAGGGGCCGCCAAGGTGCGCCGCGCTCCCAAGCCGAGCGGCCGCCAGCGCCACGACGAGAAGATCACCGTGTACGTCTCCGGGGCGGAGCTGCTGGCCCTGGAACAGACGCGGCTGTCGCTGCGGGCCGAGCACGGGTTGTCGGCCGACCGCGGCCGCCTCGTCCGCGAGGCCGTCGCGGTGCTGCTCGCCGACTTCGAGGAGCACGGTTCGTCCAGCATGCTGGTGCGGCGGCTCAGCGAGGACTGATCGTCGGGCCCGGTGCGAGGGGGAGCGCCGGGCCCGACGGGGTGAGGGTGTCACCGGCGGAGCCTGGCCGGTGACACCCTTGTGTGTATGAGTGAGACGACGTGGAGCCGCCCCCATGGCGGCTGATCAGGAGGCGCACCCGCCCCCGGAGGAGACCGGGGAGGGCGACCCGAACGCCTTCCAGGTGCACCTGGACAACTTCGAGGGGCCCTTCGACCTGCTGCTGGCGCTGATCTCCAAGCACAAGCTGGACATCACCGAGGTGTCGCTGTCGAGGGTCACCGACGAGTTCATCGCCCACATCCGTGAGCACGGTGAGGCGTGGGACCTGGACCAGGCCAGCAGTTTCCTGCTGGTCGCGGCGACGCTGCTGGACCTGAAGGCGGCCCGGCTCCTGCCCCGGGGCGACGTGGAGGACGAGGCCGACCTCGCCCTGCTGGAAGCCCGGGACCTGCTGTTCGCGCGACTGTTGCAGTACCGCGCCTACAAGGAGGTCGCGGCGGTCATGAGCGACCGTCTGGTGTCGCAGGGCCGCCGGTACGCGCGCGCGGTGCCGCTGGAGGAGCGGTTCGCGGCGCTGCGGCCGGAGGTGCTGTTCCGGTTGGGGCCGCAGGAGTTCGCGGCGCTGGCGGGCCGGGTGTTCACCCCCAAGGAACCGCCGAGCGTGCCGGTCACCCACATCCATCAGACCAAGACGTCGGTCAAGGAGCAGGGCGAGCTGGTCGTGGCGGCGCTGCGGGAGCACGGGACGCTCACGTTCGCCGAACTCACCGAGGGGTGTACCGGTACCTTCGAGGTCGTCGCGCGCTTCCTCGCCCTGTTGGAGCTGTACCGGGCCGCGAACGTGGGCTTCGACCAACCGGAGCCGCTGGGCGCGCTGACGGTGACGTGGACCGGCGGCGAGGGCGAGGTTCGGGTGGAGACCGACTACGACGACGCCGCGGGCGAGGGGGAAGGGCGATGAGCGGGGAACGCAAGGCCGGTGTGGGGGATGTCTCGGCGTCGGCGACGCTGCGCCGCGACCTGGAGGCGGTGCTCATGGTGGTGGACCAGCCGGTCGCCGAGTACGACCTGGCGCGGGCCCTGGAGGTGCCCCTGGAGGTGGTGACCCGGACACTGGAGGAGCTGGCCAGGGAATACACCGAGCAGGGCCGCGGTTTCGATCTGCGTGCGGTGGCCGACGGGTGGCGCGTGTACACGCGGCCCGAGTGCGCCGACATCGTCGAACACTTCCTCAAGGAGGGGCAGGAGGTCCGCCTCACGCAGGCCGCCCTGGAGACGATGGCGGTGGTGGCCTACCGCCAGCCGGTCTCCCGCGGCAGGGGCTCCGCCGTTCGCGG
>NZ_ANBC01000088.1 GCF_000341125.1 Nocardiopsis lucentensis DSM 44048
TCCGCCGTTCGCGGTGTCAACTGCGACGGAGTTATGCGTACCCTCGTACTGAGGGGGCTGATCGAAGAGGCCGGACACGACTCCGAATCCGGCGCGCTGCTGTATCGGACCACCTCCTATTTCCTGGAACGGCTGGGCCTGCGCGGCCTCGACGAGCTGCCTGATCTGGCGCCGTTCCTCCCCGACGACATCGAAGGTCTAGACGACACCGGTGAGCACACCCAATGACAGTTCCCGCGGTGCGCGGGACGACGCCCCGCGCGGTGAGCGCGGCGACAACAACGACAACCGCCGACGTGGCGGACGAGACTTCCACGGTCGGGGCGACCGTGACCGGCGCGACCGTGACGACCGGGGCTTCCGAGGCGGAGGCGACCGGTCCTTCCGGCGTGAGGACCGCGACCGTGGAGGGTTCCGCGGCCGCGACGACCGGCGTTCGTACGGTCGTGACGACCGTGACCGTCGGCCCCAGGGTCGTGACGACCGTGACCGCGGCGGCTTCCAGCGCCGTGACGACCGTGACCGCGGGGGTTTCCGTGGTCGGGACGATCGTGACCGTTCCTTCGACCGCGGCGAGCGGCGCGGCGGGTTCCGTGACGACCGCGGTGACCGGCGTCCGCACGGTCGTGACGACCGTGACTTCCGTGGCCGGGGCTCGCGTGACGACCGTGACTTCCGTGGCCGTGACGACCGGCGTTCGTTCGGCCGTGACGACCGTCGCGGCGGGGGCCAGCGCGATGACCGGGGCCGCGGGGGGTTCCGCGGCCGCGACGACCGGCGTTCGTACGGTCGTGACGACCGTGACCGTCGGCCCCAGGGTCGTGACGACCGTGACCGCGGCGGCTTCCAGCGCCGTGACGACCGCGGTGACCGGCGTCCGCACGGCCGCGACGACCGCCGTTCCCACGGTGGTGACCGCGACCGGCGCGGTGGCGCCCGCCAGGACCGCGGCGGGC
>NZ_ANBC01000089.1 GCF_000341125.1 Nocardiopsis lucentensis DSM 44048
GGCCGCGTGAGCGTCGACGGCCAGGTCGTCCGCCGGTTCGGTGCCCGGGTCGACCCCGAGGCCTCCGAGATCCGCGTCGACGGCATGCGCGTCGTCACGGCTCCCGACAAGCTGTACTTCGCGCTCAACAAGCCGCGCGGCGTGGTCAGCACCATGTGGGACCCCGAGGGTCGTCCGACCCTGGCCGACTACACCGGCCAGACCGACGAGCGCATCTTCCACGTGGGTCGGTTGGACACCGAGACCGAGGGCCTCATCCTGCTCACCAACGACGGAGAGCTCGCCAACCGGCTCACGCACCCGCGCTACAAGGTCGTCAAGACCTACATCGCCAAGGTGCCGGGCCCGGTCCCGCACAGTGTGGTGCGCGAGATCCGCAAGGGCGTGGAGCTGGAGGACGGTCCGGTCGAGGTCGACTCCTTCCGGATCGTCGACAACGACGACCCCAGGGCCATGGTGGAGATCCGCCTGCACGAGGGACGCAAGCACATCGTCCGCCGTCTGATGGAGGCCGTGGGCCACCCGGTCGCGGACCTGGCGCGCACCCAGGTCGGCCCGATCGACCTCAATGCCCTCAAACTGGGCACGATGCGATCGCTGACCTCACGTGAGGTCAGCGAACTCTACGAGGCCGCGGGCCTGTAGATACAGTTGACGGCGGTCGTCGCCCCAGCTCTCCGGCCGGGGTGGCGGCCGCCGTCCTCTCGTTCGGGAGGACGGCCCGAGGTAGGACGACGAGACGGGAACGAACGTGGCGGTACGGGCCATCCGTGGTGCGGTGCAGGTCGACGCGGACGAACGGGAGCAGGTGCTGGAGGCCACGGCAGAGCTGGTCTCCGAGGTGATGCGGCGCAACGGACTGGGGACTGACGACGTCATCAGCGTCCTGTTCACGGCCACACCGGATCTGACCAGTGAGTTTCCCGCTCTGGCCGCGCGCAGGATCGGCTTCGCCGACGTTCCGCTGATGTGCGCGGCGGAGATCGACGTCCCGCACGCCCTGCCGCGCGTGGTCCGGCTCATGGCCCATGTGGAGACCGACCTCCCCCGGTCGGAGGTCCAGCACGTCTACCTGCGCGGGGCGCAGGCGTTGCGCCTGGACATCGCGCAGTGATCGGGGGGCGCTCCCTCCGGGATGGGCCGTAGTCTGGTGTGGGTAGGCACGTGTAGGAGGACGGAAGAGCAGTGGGCGAGAGCTGGGACGGGGCCGGACACCGGCCCGTCGTGCGCCGTGTCACGGTGGTCGGCACCGGACTCATCGGGACCTCCGTGGCACTGGCGCTGCGTGCCCGCGACGTGGACGTCGCCCTGTCCGACCCCGACCCCGACACGCTGCGCCTGGCCTGTGACCTGGGCGCCGGTCGGCCGCTCACCGAGGCGGACGACCGGCCCGCCGACGTGG
>NZ_ANBC01000090.1 GCF_000341125.1 Nocardiopsis lucentensis DSM 44048
TCCTGCGTGACGCGCAGGACCGGGGGCTGGCGCACGTCTACACCGACGCCGCGAGCGTGAAGGCCAGTGTGCTGGCCGGGGCGGACCGGCTCGGCTGCGACATGGCCACCTTCGTACCCGGTCACCCCATGGGGGGGCGGGAGAAGCACGGCCCCGGGGCGGCCCGCGCGGACCTCTTCCTGGGCCGCTCCTGGGCGCTGTGCCCCACGGGCAAGGCCGACGCCGAGACCGTCGCCACCGTCGCCGAGCTGGCGCGGATGTGCGGCGCGGTCCCCCGGGTCCTGGACGCCGACGCGCACGACCGCGCCGTGGCGTTGGTCTCGCACGCTCCGCACGTGGCCTCCTCCGCCGTGGCCGCCAGCCTGCTGGGCGCGGACGAGGCGGCTCTGGCCCTGGCGGGGCAGGGGGTGCGCGACGTCACCCGCGTGGCCGGGGGCGACCCGGCGATGTGGACCGAGATTCTCACCCACAACGCCGCGCCCGTGGCGGAGGTCCTGTCGGGGGTGGCCGCTGACCTCGCCGCCACGGCCGAGGCCCTGCGCGCGTTCGGCGCGGACCCCGACACCCGGACGGACGCGACGCTGGCCCCGGTGCGTGACGTGCTCGCCCGGGGGTGTGGCGGTCAGGGGAGCCTGCCCGGCAAGCACGGGGCGGTGCGGCGGCCCTCCTACACGGTCGTGCCCGTGGTCATCCCGGACGAACCGGGGGCGTTGGGCCACCTGTTCGCCGCGACCGCCGAGGCGGGGGTCAACATCGAGGACGTGCGGATCGAGCACACACCGGGCCTGCCGCTGGGCGTGTGCGAGCTGTACGTCCTGCCCGAGGCCGAGAACACGCTCGTCGGGGCGCTGGCCGAGGGCGGCTGGTCGGTGCACCCCGGCCGGTGATCCGGGGTTCGGACGGACGTGCCGGACCGCGTCCACGCCCGGGTACGCTGGGGCGTCGGCAAGAAGTGAACGTACGCGGGAGTCAGGGCCAGTGAGCGCGCAGGGCAGCACCGAGGGCATCGTCGTCGCGATCGACGGCCCCTCCGGATCGGGCAAGTCGAGCACGTCGAAGGGCGTGGCCAAGGCGCGCGACCTGCGGTACCTCGACACGGGTGCCATGTACCGGGCGCTGACCTGGTGGATGCTGGACACGGGCGTGGACGTGCACGACGCCGCCGCCGTGGCCGCGGCCGTGGAGCGTCCCGGGATCACGATGGGCACCGATCCGTCGGCTCCCACCGTGGCGGTGGACGGCCGCGACGTGGCGGTCGAGATCCGGAGCAAGGACGTCACCGACAACGTGTCGGCCGTCTCCGCCGTCCCCGAGGCACGTGAGCTGCTCGTGCGCAGGCAGCGCGAGATCATCGCGGCCGCCCGCGCGGAAAGCGCGGGCATCGTGGTGGAGGGGCGCGACATCACGACCGTGGTCGCGCCGGACGCTCCGGTCAAGCTCTACCTGACCGCCAGCGCCGAGGCACGTGCCCAGCGGCGCAGCAAGGAGGTTCGGACCAGCGACGTGGCCGGGACCCAGGCCGACCTGGCCCGGCGTGACCGGTTGGACTCCAGCCGGTCGCACTCGCCGCTGACGCGGACCGAGTCGGCGACCGAGCTCGACACCACGGGCCTGACCTTGGACGAGGTCGTCGCGCTGGTGGTCAAGCTCGTCGACCAGGTCCGGGAGCAGTAGCCCGGGCCGACACCATCGGCGGGTGCCCCGCGAGCGGGTGCCCGCACGCGGAGGCGTGTCCTCCGTGGCCAGTACACGGGTGCCGTGGGCGCCCGTGCCGTCACGCCCGAGACCGTGGCCCCGTTCGGGGAGCGGGACCGGGCGTTCATTCGATCCTCGCGGCACGCGTCCTGGGCGCGCGGGGACCTGGAACCGGGAGCAGTACATGAGTGACTTCGACGTCTCCGATGTCGGCTACGAGGGCGAGGAGGGCACGGAGGCCACGCCCCTGCCCGTGGTCGCCGTGGTCGGCCGCCCCAACGTGGGCAAGTCCAGCCTCGTCAACCGCATTCTCGGCCGCCGTGAGGCGGTCGTGGAGGATGTGCCGGGTGTGACCCGTGACCGGGTCGCCTACGACGCCGAGTGGCAGAACACCAGGTTCACCCTGGTCGACACCGGCGGGTGGGAGACCAGTGTGAGCGGCCTGGCCGCCATGGTCGCCCGGCAGGCCGAGTACGCCGCGCAGACCGCCGACGTGATCCTGTTCGTGGTCGACGCGACCGTGGGCATCACCGACGCCGACGCCGCCGTCACACGCGTGCTGCGCAACACGAAGCGCCCCGTGGTGCTGGCCGCCAACAAGGTCGACGGTGAGATGCAGGAGGCCGACGCGCTCGCCCTGTGGAACCTGGGTGTGGGCCAGCCGTACCCGATCAGCGCCCTGCACGGCCGCGGTACCGGTGACCTGCTGGACGCGGTCGTTGACGCCTTCCCCGAGCAGCCCCGGGGTGAGGCCGAGGACGACGCGGAGGGCGGGCCGCGCCGGATCGCTCTTCTGGGCCGTCCGAACGTCGGCAAGTCCAGCCTGCTCAACCGCCTGGCCGACGAGGACCGCGTGGTCGTGGACTCGGTGGCCGGGACCACGCGCGACGCGGTCGACGAGCTCATCGAGCTCGGCGGCCAGACGTGGAAGTTCATCGACACCGCCGGAATCCGCCGCCGTTTCCGGGCCCTCCAGGGCGCCGACTACTACGCGACGATGCGCACCGGCAGCGCCCTGGAGCGGGCCGAGATCGCGGTGGTGCTGATGGATGTCAGCGCGCCCCTGGCCGAGCAGGACATCCGGGTGGTCGAGCAGGTCGTGGAGGCCGGGCGCGGTCTGGTGCTGGCGTTCAACAAGTGGGACGTCCTCGACGAGGAGCGCCGCACGTACCTGGAGAAGGAGATCGACCGCCAGCTGTCGCGGGTCTCCTGGGCGCCGCGGGTGAACATCTCGGCGAAGACCGGCCGCCACATGGAGAAGCTGGTTCCGGCGATTGAGACGAGCCTGCGCGGTTGGGAGCAGCGGATCCCGACCGGACAGCTGAACAACTGGCTCAAGGAGTTGGTCGCGGCGACCCCGCCGCCGGTGCGTGGCGGCAAGCAGCCCAAGATCCTGTTCGGGACTCAGGCGGGCGCGCGTCCGCCGCACTTCATCCTGTTCACGACCGGGTTCCTGGAGGACAACTACCGGCGCTTCATCGAGCGGCGCCTGCGGGAGGA
Organism: Nocardiopsis lucentensis DSM 44048; assembly: GCF_000341125.1. Taxonomy (GTDB): domain Bacteria; phylum Actinomycetota; class Actinomycetes; order Streptosporangiales; family Streptosporangiaceae; genus Nocardiopsis; species Nocardiopsis lucentensis. The sequence goes on from NZ_ANBC01000090.1 coordinate 3,196, forward strand.
CTTCGGGTTCGACGGGTCGCCGGTGCACATCAGCATGCGCATCCGGGAGAAGAAGAACGGCACGGTGGGGCGGGCCTCGAAGGGCAGTGTCCGTCCGGACCGCAAGCCGCGCGGTCGGCGCTAGAGACGTCGCTGCCGGTTGGGAGGGGTCGTGCGAGGTCGGGCGGCCCCTTCGCCGTGTCCGTCACCGGGGGAGGCGACGGGCGGTGCTCCCCCGGGGCGGTAGCTTGACGGGGGAGCGAGGAGGAGGAATCGTGCGCAGGGTGCTGATCAGCTCGTGTCTGGTGGGTCGTCGGGTGCGCTACGACGGGGGTGCCAAGACCGTCGCGGCCGAGGTGCTCGACCGGTGGCGGGAGGAGGGGCGCCTGGTTCCGCACTGCCCGGAGGTCGCGGGCGGCCTTCCGGTTCCGCGCCCGCCCGCCGAGATCGAGCCCGGCGCGACCGCCACCGACGTCCTGGAGGGCAGGGCGCGCATCCTTACCCCGGAGGGGGAGGATGTGACCGAGGCCTTCGTCGCCGGTGCGCGTTCGGCCCTGGCCACCGTTCGCGCGCGCGGCGTCGCCGTGGCGGTGCTCAAGGAGGGCAGCCCGTCGTGTGGCGGCAACGTCGTCTATGACGGCACCTTCTCCGGACGCCGTATCCCCGGTGAGGGCGTCACCGCGCAGTTGCTGCGCGACCACGGCGTCGAGGTGTTCAGCGAGGATGAGCTCGCGCGGGCGCGCGAGTGCCTCGACGAACTCGACGAGGTCTGAGGCGACCGCCCCGGAGCCGCTGGTCCGCCGGGCATAGCGCCCATAACGTGGTGCGAGCGCACCGGAAAGTACGGTAAGGTTTCATCCGTTGGCGGCGCCGGAGACGGGGCCGGGCCAACGGTACGGGACGTGGCGCAGTTTGGTAGCGCACTTGACTGGGGGTCAAGGGGTCGTGGGTTCAAATCCCGCCGTCCCGACGGATGAGGGGCGTTCACCCAGGTGAGCGCCCCTTTCGCGTGTCCGGAGCGAAGGTGCCCGGGCTTTCTGCACATTCATTGCGGATGGGTTCGGAACTCAGGGACAGGCGTGTTGGAGCTCATCTCATTCGGTGAGTCCGCGGTAACGGATCCGTATGCGGGCGATGCCGGCGAAGGCCGGGAGGTGATCGGCCGGTGGCGGCGGTGTAGGCGGCGGCATCCGGCCGGTCAGGCCACGGTGCGCTCGATCCGCCACCGGTGCCGCCCCAACCGCTGGGAGGACTCCACCCCCTTCGCGGGCCAGGCGGTGCACGACCCCCCGCTCGCGGAGCCAGCGGCGCAGGTGGTCGTCGTAGCCCCTGTCGCCGTGGAGCTTGGCCCAGACTCGTGCCCGGGCCCACCCGGTGAAGCGGCGGTGCGCGGTGGGCCCCGACGGGCCGAACACCGGTGGGAACTGGGCCCAGGTGCGGCCGGTCGCGGCCACGAAGATGATCGCGGCCAGTGCTCGGCGGTCTCCGTGTCTGTGTCGACCGCCGCTTTGGGGCCGGTCAACGACCTGGTCACGGCCTCGCGCAGTGCGTAGGCCGACTGCGGACGGACATCTACAAAGCTGGCTGTGTGACTTTCCACCTTGGCGGCACCCAGGCCGTGGCCGTACTCGGCCAATCCGAGCAAACCTGTCCGCGCGCGCCGACCATCTGTGACCATGCCCCCATGACCACTATCGCCCTGCACTACCGGGACGGCGCCTGGACGTCGGGCCCCGACCCCGTCGAAGAAGCCACCGAGGCCCAGACCGTGGAGGAGGACTGGCGCGACAGCGTCGCCCGTGCCGGATTCAACCGGCACCCCTTCGCCGTCTACAGCGGCCCCTACTCCTACGCCTACGCCGAGATGTTCCGAAGCGCCGACGGCACGACGTTCTTCATGAACATCGCTCACGGCGACTGCGAGCAGCACCTGTACTTCCACTCCGTGGTCGACGCCCTGGAGCACGCGGCCCGGTGGGCGCCGGCCTTCGCCCTCCAGCACGACGACCCCGACCTGGTCTCGCCCGGGGTCAGGTCCGAACCGGACCTGGAGGACGTCGACGACGAGGAGCTGGCCGCGCTGCGGCAAGCCCCCCACCCCTGACCGCCTCGCCCCAGGACCACCACGGCGCGGCCCCGTACACCACGTGCGGGGCCGCGCCGGTCTTTCCGCCAAGCTGGCTTTTCAGATTGTTTTCCCCGGTGAGGGGATCGGACGGAGCCCTCGCTCTTCGGGATCCGGGCAGCGCATCCATTCGACGGTCATCCAGCCGTCCGGGTTCGTGGGCTCGAACGGCTGGAGGTAGGCGGTGGGCGGGACGTACAGGTCGCCGTGGTGGAGGCCGGGGGAGGGGCCGGTTCAGCCGGACGCCGTCGCGGCGTGCTCCTCCAAGGCGAGGCTGACGTCCCCGAGGGTCTGCCTGAGCGTCCACAAGGATTCTTCGGGGTAGCGGTCAACCCAGCCCTTGACGCTGGTGACGTGGATGACGGCCCGCGGGTAGAAGGCATCCTTGAAGTCTTCTACCTCCTCTCCGTCGCAGATGTTCACGCCGGGTCCGGAATCCGGGGCGGGTTTCTCCACCGTCTCTTGGGCCGCCCTGATGATCTCCTCGGTACCGTCAGGTTCCCCGGCACGGGTCTGCTGTGCGTAGAAGACGAAGCGCTGACCGATCTGTGCGGCGTGGCGGGGCTCCAGGATGACGGTTCCGCCCGCGACCCGACACGTGTCGGTCACCTGCTCTTGGAAGGCGTCGATCTCCTTGCGGTGCTGTTCGGGGAGGTCGAGGCTCGACGCCATCGTGACCTCGCACGCTGTCAGGAGGGCCGTCATGGTGAGGCAGAGCGCCGGTGTCAGGAGGCGGGGAGGCTTCACGTCGGCTCTTTCGTCGGCCGGCCCGTCGGTGCTGTGGTGCTGTTCGCTGGGCGGAGTGACTTTATCACTTTGAGTTCAATATCAAGTGACGCACAGTGACCGTTCGGGGCGGTTGGGGAGGCCACGGTGTACGTCGCCACCCTGGACGGTCGTGGGCGGACACCGCCACCGGGCGCGGCGGGCTGACCTGGAAGGACGCTACCGGACAGGGAAGTGGTCCATGTTCATCCGGGTGCCTGGTGGTCCACGTTCAACCGTTGTTGACAGCGATCGGCTGGCTGACACCCGTAGACATCCGATGGGCGCAGGGTGTCAAGCCACGGTCCGCAGCTCGGGTTCGCCCGGGTTCGGGAAGGCGGTGTTCTCGTCGTCGGTGGGGTCGTGGTCCCGGAGGAGAAAACCCGATCGGTCGTCTAACACTCGGCCCCCGTACCGACATAAGCAGGTGAGAGGACGGGAGGTAAGCCCATGGGACGCAGCACCGTCGGAGACCACTATTCCGACGAGCGCGCCTTCAACGCCCTGTTCGATGAGCACTACGACGCCGTGTACCGGTACGCACGACGCAGGGTGGGCGCCGACCACGCCGACGACGTGGCCTCGGAGGCCTTCGCCGTGGCCTGGCGGAACAAAAAACGCCTGATTCCGGAACGGGAACTGCCCTGGCTGTACGCGTGTGCGCGCCGTATCGCCCTGGCCCACCTGCGACGGTCTCAGCGCCAGGAACTGATCGTGGGCTCGCTGAGTCAGGAGCCCGGACGTGTCACCGACCACGCCGACGACGCCGACCGGGTGATCGAACGAACCGAGGCCCTGGCGGCCCTGTCACGGCTGTCGGAGATCGAACGCGAACTCGTGATGCTCGTGACCTGGGAAGGACTCGACAGTCGACAGGCCGCCAAAGTGGTGGGCTGCACCGCCGTCACCGCCCGGGGCCGCCTGCACCGCGCCCGAAAGAAACTGACCGCTCACACAGCCCAGGACTCCGACCCCCATCAGGACCGCACCGTCAAGGAGGCGGCATGGACGACCTGAACGCGCTGCGCACCGCCCTGAACGGTGCCGACCCCGCCAAGGACACCGCACCCACCCCGCAGGCCCGGCAGTGGGCCCGCACCAACGCCATCCTCCGGCTGAAGGAGAACACCCCCATGGTCCGACCCCTGTGGCGCCGTATCCCCGTTCTGGCCGCTGGAGCGGTGACCGCCGCGCTGGCTGTCGGCGCCACCGCGATGCTGCTTCCCGGAGGCGACCCCCTGGGGGTGCCGGCCGCCTACGCCGCCCCGCCCGAGCCGATCGAGGTCGTGGGAGGAGAGCCGACCGACGGCACCGGGCGGCTGTTGGCCTTGGCCGACACCGCGGAGGGCCGCGGCGACGCCGAAGGCGAGGGCGAGGTCGGCTTCGTCTCCTCCACCGGCACCACCCTGTACCGACTGACCGCGAACGCCGGGGAGGACGACCCCGAGGAAACCCACGGGTACGGGTTCATCCCCTTCGAGTGGAACGAGTGGCAGGACCTGGAAGGCAACATGCGCCGGGACGAGCACCCCCAGCCACCGCTGGAGACGGGCGGGCGGGAGGCCGACCACGAGTGGTTCCTGGAACAGCAGACCGACATCCATGAGGAGGAGCTGGACCCGACGCTGGTCTGGCCCGATGAACTGCCCACGGACACCGCGGGGATGACCGATCTCCTGAGCGACTTCGGCGCGGACCCCGTCGACGACTCCCTGGCCAACCTGGTCAACTCCGTCGAGAACCTGTACGACTCGCGTCCGCTCTCCGGCGCCGAGGAGGCGGCCGTGCAGCGGATGATCGCCGAGAGCGGCGGGGTGGAGTACCTGGGTACCGCCACTGATCCGCTGGACCGTGAGGGTGATCTCTTCCGGGTCCGCGTCGAGGACGAGGTGTCCGTGGCCGAGCACCGCTACCTCTACGACCCTCAGGACGGATCGCTGCTGTACCGCGACACGACCCTGCTGGAGGAGGACTCCTCCCAGACCCAGGCCGAGGAGTTCGGACTGGCCTACCCGCTGCTGTCCGAGCAGGTCAGCTACCTCTGGTCGGGCTGGGTCCAGGAGGTCGGCCAGCGCCCCTAGGGCACCGTGGCGTGGCCGGCCCCGATGTTTCGCACCGGGACCGGCCACGCCACGTCGGAGACGGGTTCAGCGGTAGTCGGGGTTGTCGAAGTCGCTGCGGCATCCGGCGTCCCAGACCGAACGTCGGTTGCCGTAGGCGGGCACGCCCCCCGCGGCCCTGAGCATCGCGGCCAGGTGCATCAGGTTGTAGGTCATGAACGCGGTGTTGCGGTTGGTGAAGTCGTTCTCCGGCCCGCCCGACCCCTCGTCCAGATAGGACGGGCCGGGGCCCGCCTCGCCGATCCATCCGGCATCGGCCTGGGGCGGGATCGTGTATCCCAGGTGCTGGAGGCTGTAGAGCACGTTCATCGCGCAGTGCTTGGCTCCGTCCTCGTTACCGGTGATCACGCACCCGCCCACCCGGCCGTAGTAGGCGTACTGGCCCCGATCGTTGAGCAGGTGCGAGCACCCGTAGAGCCGTTCGACGACCCTCTTCATCACCGAGCTGTTGTCACCGAGCCAGATCGGCCCGGCCAGCACCAGGATGTCCGCGGCCAGGACCCGCTCGTACACCTGGGGCCAGGCGTCGACCGCCCACCCGTGCTCGGTCATGTCGGGATGGACCCCGGTCGCGATGTCGTGGTCGATCGCCCGCAGCGTGTCCACCGTGACCCCGGCCGAACGCATCAGGGACACGCTGCGTTCGATCAGGCCCTCGGTGTGGCTCAGCTGTGGTGACGGTTTCAGGGTGCAGTTGACGAACAGCGCCCGGAGCCCGTCGAAGGACGGCGCCGGATCGGTGACGGTCTCGTGCGCGGGCATGATCGGGTCCTTCCCTGCAGGCGATGGCCGACCACCAGTTGATCACGACGGGTGACCGGTTCCTCGTCATGCGCGCCGAGCGCGTCCGGCCGGGGGTGTGGGCGTCCCTCCGCCCCCATCTTTCGCGAGCCCGGGAGCGATCGTCCTTCGGCGGTCAGGCATCGAGGTCAGCGGCGGCGGTGACGTGCACGGGCGGGGTCAGCAGGCCGAGCTCGCGGGCGATGGCCGGGACTCCGGGGTCTGCGAGGAACCCTTCGTAGTCCCTGGTGTCCCAGTCGAAGAAGGACCACACCCGGTGCGTGTCCTCGGGGTCGATGTAGGCCCGTGCCGCGCGGCAGCCGTGCTCCCGCCGCTTCCGCGCGCCGATGGTTCGGAAGATTTCCAGGAACCGGTCGGGGTCGGTGACCCGGGCGACGGTGACGATCATGGCCTGCTCCTCGTCGTCGGAGTCGTCGTTCTCGTGCCGGTCGGCGGCCGATCAGGCGCGGGAGTCGAACCTGCTCTGCGCGGTGTCGGACTCCGGGTTCCGCGCCGCGGCGGAGGGGACGCGCGAGGCGGCTTCCTCGTCCATCCCCGTGTTCTTCCCCATGGCCCTCACCTACCCGCTGACCAGGCCGATACCGAACGTCGGGGGGATCCTGAGGGCAGCCATGACGCGGAGTGGCCGGGGGGCGGGG
>NZ_ANBC01000091.1 GCF_000341125.1 Nocardiopsis lucentensis DSM 44048
TGCGCGGCCGGCCGGAGGCGGGTCAGCGGATTCTCACCTCGGACCTGCGGTCGGACACTCCGGAGCGGTTCGCGCGTCCGGTGCGGGCGCGACTCGTCGACGGCGGGCTCGGGCAGGAGCGGGGGTGAAGGGGCGGGCCGCGTGGCCGCACAGGTGTGGGTCTCTCCTCGGCGGACGACCCGGGTGAGGAATGGCCGGTCATGGGCCGGTGGGCGGGTGCGGCCTGGTGCTGACATCAACAACCGCCACCGCCATCACCCCCACCACCGCCACCATCGCTGGAGCCGTCGTGGTTGTAGGAGGAGAAGCCACCGCCGTGCCCGTCATAGCCCCTTCCCCCGCCCGGTGAGGAACCGGCTGCCAGAGCGATCAGGACGATGAAGAAGACGATCAGCACGATCGGGATGACGAGACAACTCACAAGACCACTTCCTGGGGGTTGGTGCCCAGCCAGTACCCCACCCCGAGGACGACAACCGGGAAGAGGGCGGCCGAAACGGGCCGTTCACGCCAAGGGGGCACAGACTTCGCGTGGCGAGGAAACACGTCGACCTCCTCGGGGACGGTGACGCGGTGGCCCAGCCAGGCTCTGACAAACTCAGCCCCGAACGATGTTCCACGGCTGTTCCGTGTTGTTGTGGAGTCTCCGGACGCGTCGGAGCGCCTCGGCGAGACTGCCCGGTGGGTAGCCGCACGACGGCGTTGGTGTGCCCGCGCGGAGTTCCCCCTCGGTGCCGTCGAGTCCCACGGTTGCGCACGCTTGGTTGAGGACGTCGTATGGGCAAGCCGGGGGTGAGGCCGGATCGCCGCTGTCATCGGCCCCCGTAGGACCTGTTCGCGTCTTGGCGCTCCCCGCCCCGGGGCCACGGGTGAAGGTGCCCTCTCAGTGCGGTTCGCAAGACCGACCAGGCGCCAGATCAGGGAGAACGCCAGCACCGCAGCGAACGGACGACCGGGTGGGAAACCCGCCGGGTCCCTCCCGGGCCGTGGTCGGCATGGTGCGTCCGCCCCTTGGTCCTTCGGGTCCGCTCCCGTTTTCCCATGCCAGGGCCCGCTCATAACCTCGCACTTGGCCCAACTCCGATATTCGTGTGCTCTCCGGCGATCCTCGAGAACTTCGGGGGTCTGGCCGACAGGTAACCAGTTTGAGTCACGTCCGCATAACAGAGGCACACGGTATTTGGTTTCACTCAAACATCCCGGGATGCCTGCGCCGGTTTCTTTTTCGGCTTCCGGTAGTGACCTGGTGATTCTCCGCCGACCCTCACCGGGTTGGGGTCGCTGCCGTTCCACCACTGTCCGCATGTGGCCACACTCCTTGACCGAAGATGGCTCCTGGCATAATTTTTTACCCAATCAACTAAAGGTTGAATTTGGAGGTCGAAGATTTCCACTCATCCCCCCTCGGCGTCTCCTCTGGAAGCCTATGAAGGGCTTGCCGGTCAATATGACGCGACATCGAGAACTTCCGACTACCACCGTTGGATGAACCTGTTCGGCGATCTCCTGAAAGAATTTGGCGCCCCCGGGCAACGGTTGGTCGATCTCGGATGCGGCACTGGCAACAGCTCTGTGGAACTTCAGAAGAACGGATACAAGGTCACCGGTGTCGACCTCTCTCCCGCGATGGTGTCCGCCGCTGAGGGAAAAGAGGAGATGCGTGGGATCGATTTTTTCGTGGGAGGGTTGGCCGATCTTCCCCTCCCTTCTGCGAAATTTGATGCCGCGATTTCTGCGGGCGAGGTGTTCCACTACCTCTCCGGAGACGAGGAGTTGGACGCAGCTTTCGCTGAGGCTGCGCGGGTTCTGGTTCCCACTGGCCTTCTGGTCGTGGAAGTGAACACCGAACTATCTTTCCGTGTGCTCTCCCAGGCTCCCAATATCCGCAGTTCCGACCACGGGTTCATCTCCTTCTCGCCGCTGGCGCCGGCCGACTTCTCCCCCGGTGGCGCCATCGACCTCGAGGTGGACTCCTTCGCGCGGGTGGAGGGTGGCCTCTGGGAGCGTTCCGTCACACGGCACCGGCTCCGTCACCTGACCCACGAGCGCATCCTCGAGAGCATCGCCTCCGCTGGTCTGGAGTTCGTCTCCGTCCGGGGGTTCCACGGAGGAGTCCTGGAGGACGGCCTGGACAACGGAAGACACCCCAAGGCTCTGTACGTCGCCCGGCGTGCAGATTCCGTGGATTAACCGCGGAAATCCCCCCGTTGGAGCTTGGCTCCGACAGTTAAGGAGAAGGTCATGATCAAGATTGAGCCCGTCGAAGAGCTGACCATCATCATCGTGTTCAGCGCCAGCTAGCATGCGGCCCGAGGAGGTCGGCCCCTTGACGGGGCCGACCTCCTCACTTTTACAGGGAGCAATACTTTGAAGTACAGGTCAGCAAAGCACCTTGAATGCTTCTGGGATGCATCTAATTTCTTCGTCAAGAATCCCATGACGAAAGCCAGGATCAGCACCGACCCGATCACGGCGAGCGTTCTCTACAGCTTTTCCGAGTTGCGATCCGTGTCTGATGTCGCGCAGGAACTTGAGTTGGACGAAAATGTCCTGGACAGTGCGGTGGCGTCCCTTTTGTCTCTCGGATTCCTTGAATCCGAGGAGCAGGGTGGGGCTGGAAAACACACAGAGGAGGGATTCGACGCCTGGGCGCCCTGGGGTAAGGAAGGTCTCTCATTTCATTTCTCCACCAGGGACGCTCCCTTCACGGAGAGCACCGATGAGGTCCGAGAGGAGATCACGAAAGACCCGTCGCCTCCCGTTTTCAAGGAGTACAAGGACGCGGACAGGATTTTTCTCCCCCGGCATCATGAAGATCCCGGCCACTCCTACCAGGAGGTCCTCTACCGGAGGAGAACCCATCGGGACTTTGTTGACGCGCCTGTGAGGCGGGAGGTCTTCTCGGCCCTCATGGCGATGACCTTCGGTGTGAAGGACTTCATCGACGCCCAGCAGTTCGGTGCCCTCATGCTGCGAACCAGCCCCGCCGGCGGCGCCCGTCACGAACTGGAAGCGTACGCGGTCATCACCGGGGTAGCCGGGATCGCTCCGGGGATATACCACTACAACGTCCGGGAGCATTCCCTGGAACTGCTCCAGGAGGGCGAGTTCCGGGACCCTTTGACCCGTGCGTGTGACGCGCAGTCAGGGGTGGGTGAAGCGCCCTTCTCCGTGGTCCTGACGTCGGTCGTCTCACGGCTGAGCTTCAAGTACCGGCACCCCCGCGCCTATCGGGTCATGCTGATGAACTCCGGGCACCTCGGCCAGACCTTCGCCCTGACGGCGACGGCACTGGGGCTGGGCCCCTTCCAGACCGCGGCCTTCAACGACTCGGCCGTCGAGGAGCTGCTGGGCGTCGACGGGGTCCGGGAGACCGCGCTGTACGTCCTCTCCGCCGGTGTTCCCGCCGTGGACGCCAACGGGGACGCGGTTCTCTCCCATCCGCCGATGAGTCTGGAGGGCTCCCGGAAAGCCAGGTTCGAGTAAGCGCATGGACATCGACTCCTCACAGGCCAAGGGCGATCCGTCGGCGGTGGGGTTGGGGGGAGCCTTCCACCGTTTCTGGGGAGGACACACGTCGGCCAATCTCGGCGACGGCGTCCTTTTGACCCTCTTCCCGCTCATGGCCGCCGCCCTGACCTCCGACCCCTTCGCGGTCTCGATGCTGACCGTGGCGGCCTACACTCCCTGGTTGCTGTTCGGCCTCCACGCCGGGGCGCTGATCGACCGGATCGACAAGCGCCGCGCCATGATCATCGGCAATATCCTGCGCTGCGCGCTGCTCGGTGTACTGGCGGTGGTCTCCTGGTTCGGTCCGGTCCCCGTCTGGGGGTTGTGCCTCTTCGTCTTCGCCCTGGCGGTCTGTGAGGTCTTCCACGACGGCTCGGCCCGGGCGCTGCTGCCCGCGCTGGTTGCGCGCGGCCTCCTGATCACGGCCAACAGCCGCCTGCAGGGGGCGCGTGTGGTGGCCTCGGATTTCCTCGGCGGCCCGCTCGCGGGGCTGCTGTTCGCGCTCTCCACGGGGACGGCGCTGTTGTTCAACGCGGGGGCCTACCTGGTGGGGGCGCTGTTCCTGCTCTCCGTCCCCGCCGCGGCCCGGTCCTTCGGCGGGGACGGAGGGGACGAAGGCGAGCGGGCGCCGGGTACGGAGCGCTCCTCACTGACCCGCGAGGCGCTGGACGGGCTCCTGTTCGTCAGGGACGACCGCGTCCAACGGGGGTTCGCCGTGGCCGCCGCGGTCTCCGGGTTCGCCACCGGCGGGGTGTCGGCCATCCTGGTGCTCTACGTCACCCGGACCCTCGGTGTTCCAGAAGCACTGTTCGGGGTCTACACGATGCTGTCCGCGGTGGGCGCGCTCGCGGCCTCGTTCCTGTGTGCTCCGCTGGGACGGTGGTGCGGCCACGGACCTTTGCTCATCATCGCCCACGTTCTCGGGGGCGGGGTCCTGCTGACCATGGGACTCTTTCCCAACGTCGTGGTGGGAGCCCTCGCCCTCGGTGTGTTCGGCCTGGCGGCGACGACGATCTCCGTGAGCGCCGTCTCCATCCTTCAGGCGGTGACGCCGGAACCGATCCTGGGGCGCGCGTCCATGGCCCGCATGCTCCTCGCCCAAGCCTCCGTTCTCCTGGGGGTCTTCGCCGGCGGCCTGTTGGGAGGGCTTGGACTCCACACTCCGTTCGTCGTCGGAGGAGCCCTGCTCCTGACCGCGCCTCTGGTGTTCGGTCGCGTGTTCCGGGAGGGAGCGGAGCGCGCCGCGGTGTGACCGACTCCCGACCCGGGTTCGGCACGGCCTCGCGAGCATGGTGCGGGCGAGGCGCCGGGCCGTCAACCCGCGCCCTCAGGCGCGTGGAGCCGCGCTGTCGGTGCGCTTCGGGCGTAGGCCGACCAGGGCGATCACGGCCAGCCCGACGGTGATGGCGGCGCAGGCGTACCCCACGGTGGAAAAGGCCGACCCGAAGGCGGCGCGGGCGGCGGCGACCACCTGTCCGGCGGCCTCGGGAGGGAGCTCCCCGGCAGCCTCGAGGGCCGCGTCGATCCCCTCCCGCGTCGCGGCCAGGGTGTCGGCGGCCAGGCCTTCGGGCAGCAGGTCCGCCACGCGCAGCCGGTAGACCGCGGCCGTCAGGCTGCCCATGACCGCGACGCCGAGGGCCACGCCCAGCTCCCCGCCGGTCTCCGACAGGGCCGCGGCCGATCCGGCGCGCCCCTCGGGTGCCGACGCCACCACCAGGTCGGTGGTCAGCACCGTCGTCGGGCTGAGGCCGAGCACGGCGAGCGCGCCGCCCGCCACCAGGATCCACAGCGGATCCCCCACGTTGACCTGGGCCAGGACCAGGTATCCGGTCAGGGAGAGTGCCGCGCCCGTGGCGATCACCGTCGGCGCGCCCCAGCGGGCGGCCAGGGCGGGTGCGGTGAGCGAACCGGCGATCGAGGACAGGGCGATGGGTGCCATCAGCAGGCCCGCCCGCAGCGGGGGCAGTCCGGCCGCGGATTGGAGGAACTGCGGGATCAGGAAGCTCGCCGACGTCGCGGTGAAGACCCCGACGACGAGCAGGGCCAGCGCGGAGCGGAAGGCGCGGGACCGGACGAGGGCGGGGTCGATCAGCGGCGCCGCGAGGGTGCGCTGCCGGCGGATGAGGGCGGTGCCCAGGACGATGCCCGAGGCCAGAACGGCCGCGTCGGCGGTGTCCGGCCCGGAGCCGACCAGTTCCTTGAGGCCGTACACCAGACTGAGCACGGCCGCGATGGACAGCACCGCGCTCACGGTGTCGATCCGGGCCGGGGACGGGTCGCGGCTCTCCGGCAGCAGGAGGGGACCGCACAGCACCACCGCCGCCATGACGGGCACGGCCACGACGAACACCGAGCCCCACCAGAACGCCTCAAGCAGGGCGCCGCCGATGAGTGGGCCCAGGGCGACGCCGACGGAGAAGGTCGTCATCCACACCGCGACCGCGGTCGTGCGCTGGCGTTCGTCCCGGAACATCGTGCGGATGAGCGCGAGGGTGGACGGCATCAGTGTGGCTCCGGCGGCGCCGAGGGCGGCACGCGCGGCGATGAGTGACAGGGGGCCGTTCGCCAGTGCCGCCCACAGCGAGGCGGCGGCGAAGGCGGTCGATCCGACCATGAGCAGGCGTCTGCGCCCGATCCGGTCGCCGACCGCGCCCATGGTGACGAGCAGCCCGGCGATCATGAAGCCGTAGACGTCCATCGCCCACAGCCACTGGGTCGGTGTCGGATCGAGGCCGGCGGCGATGTGCGGAGCGGCCAGGAACAGGACGCTCGCGTCGACGGCCAGCACGAACAACGGCAGTGTGAGCAGGCCCAGCCCGAGCCACTGACGTCGTCCCGCGCGTGCCGGTACCTCCGTGACCATGCTTGTCCTCCGTTTCCAATTACGATACGATACGGATCGAATCGGATCCTAGATCGGAAGGAACGGGGGCGTCAATGGGTCAGCGCTCCGTCACGGGCGGACGGCCCCGCGACGCGCACATCGACACGGCGGTGCTGGACGCGGTCTCCGCCCTCCTGGAGGAGGACGGCTACAGGAGTCTGGCGATCGAGAAGGTGGCGCGCAGGGCGGGGGTGAGCAAGGCGGCCGTCTACCGTCGTTGGCCCAACCGGCAACTACTCGTCCTCGCCGAGCTGGAACGGCGCATGGGCGGGGTCGAACCACCGCGTACAGGGTGCACTCTGTGCGACCTGGACGAGGCGCTGGCCCTCTTCGCGCGCACCTTCCGCTGCATGGGCCCGGAGTTCTTCAGTCCCCTGCTCGCCGACTGCTCGGGCGACGAGGAGCTGCACCGCCGGTTCATGGACACGCTCTTCGATCCACCCCGGAACGCCGTGCGCGACACCCTGGAACGGGCACGCGAGCGCGGGGACCTGCGCGACGACGTCGACCTCACCCTGGCGGTCGACACCCTGGCCTCCCTCGTCCACTACCGCCTGCTCTTCGGGCACGCCCCCGTGGACGGGCGGGAGACCGCACACGCGGTGGCGGTCCTGCTGCGCGGTCTGGCACGAGACTTCGCCGCGCTGGAGGCCGAGGCGGTCGGACACTCCGCGACCTCGCACGGCTAGGGCGGTTCCGGGGCGGCCGACTCCGGTTCGGGCCGTGCGAGCCCCGCGGCGGCGCGGCCGAACGCCGGGACCGTGACCGCGCAGAGGTAGAGGACCGAGCACGCCACCAGGACGGGGGACATCCCCACGAGGGTGATCCCCGCGCCGACCACGGGGGCGCCGAACGGCGCGGCGAGCCGCGCCAGGGCTCCCACCGTCGCCGTTCCGCGTCCGACCATGTGCCTGGGCAGCCGCTCGAAGATCGCCGCGGACAGGATCGGGTTGATCAGGCCGCCGCCGACACCCCCCACGCCCCACACGGCCAGGACCACCCACAGGGGGGCGTCCAGCGCCAGGACGAGGATGCGCGGCGGACCGGAGAGGGCGAACGCGGCGAAGAACGTCCACCGGCGCGGGAGCCTGTGACCCACCCAGACCGCCACGAACGAACCGAGCACCGATCCGCCGCCGAGCACGCCCGCGGTGAGTCCCACGGCCTCGGGGCCGAGCCCGTGTCCGTGGACCCACAGGGGCAGCGCGATCGTCATGACGGCCGTGTCGACGAGGTTGGTGACCATGATCATCGTGATGAGCGCGCGCAACGGCAGGTCGCCCCACACCGTCCGCCACCCGGCGTACAGCTGGGACAGGTAACCGGTGTCCTCCTCCGGGGCGGCGCCCGGGGCCGGGCGGCCCCGGGGGACCAGGGTCGCCAGGGCCGCCGAGGCGAGCACCATGAGCGCGGCGTTGAGGGCCAGGGCGGGGATGGCTCCCACCAGTGCGACGAGCGCCCCGGCGGCCACCGGGCCGACGGTCTGGGAGAGGCGGTCAACGGTTCCGGTCAGGGCGGTGACGCGTTCCAGGGGGTGCCCGTGTCGGTCGCCACGGAGGGCGAGAGCCAGACCTTGGCCGTTTCGGACGGTCCGGTGGCCAGGCCGACCAGGGCCACGAGCACGAGCAGGAGGGGGAGAGACAACAGGTCGGCGGCGTGCAGGGCGGGGACACCCGCGAGCGCGGCGGCCGCCACCAGATCCAGGCGGACGCTGACCGCGCGCTGGCCGACACGGTCCAGGAGTGGGCCGCTGAACGGCCTGGCCAGGGTGTAGGCGCCCATCTCGAAGAGGGTCACCAAAACCCCATGCGGGCGGGGCTGTCGGTGGTCTCCAGGACGAACCAGGGGATGGCGACGAGGGCGAGGCGGGTGCCGGTGTAGGCGCGCTCTCCGGGCTCGCGCGCGTACCGGTTGAGGACCGTGCGGATCTCGGACCTCAACGCGGCGAGTTCGTCGACGGTGAGCTGGGTGCTGCGCTCGCCCATGACCTGTGCCTCGCGCCAGCCCTCGGGCTGGGAGGACCACACGTTGACGGCGGCGCCGAGTTCCTCGGACCAGCGGGCGGCCAGGGCGAGCCGGACGGCCGTACTGAGTTCGGGGGCCTCGGTGTCCAGGTGCTCGGGCAGCCGGAAACCGGTGTGCGGGGCGCGCCACCAGCGTTCCTTGGCCGTGCCGAGCTCGGGCGCCTCCTCGACGAAGCCGTAGGTGTGCAGTTGGCGCAGGTGGTAGCTGGCCGAGGCGGACGCGATGCCGAAGTGCTCGGAGACGGTCTTTCCGGTGGCCGGGTCCGGCGGCTGAGTCGCCCCCCGTGGTCCGCCTCCGTATGCTGCGGGGGACGCCAGGCGCCGCGACCGCCCCTTCTGGCCGTGGCTCGTGCCCGCTGACCTGCATGGATATTCCTGGCATTAGGCATATGGGGTAAATTTCTCGTATCGTCTGCTAAGTACCCCTCGCCCCACAGGCACCCTCCAGCGAGCCTCCGTGCGCGGAGGGCGACGGCTCCGGGCCCCGACCTCCTCGCCGACGCACGGGCTCGCCAGCGGTACCACCCATGGAGCTGACATGACTCTCAACCCCGGATCGCCCTCCTCGCGGCCCTGGCGCCGCCGTGGAGTCCGCATCCGACTCGGCGCCGCCGCCGTGTGCGCGGCCGCCGTCGTCACCGTCCCCCAGGCCGCCCACGCGGACCCCGAGGACCTGGACATCGACGAGCTCAACGCCCGGGCCGAGGAACTGGAGGAGACCTATGACGGCGAGCTCCTCCAGTTCAACGAGATCGAGGAGCGCGCCGAGCGGGCGCAGCAGGATCTGGAGGATGTCGAGGAGCGGCTGGACCGATCGCGTTCCGGAGTGGCCCAGATCGCCGCCAGCCAGTACATGAGCAACGGGTTCGATCCCACCCTGGACGTCGTCTTCAGCAGTGAACCCGAGAACTTCTTCACCGACGTGGCCATGGTCGAGCAGGTCGGTCGCAGCCAGTCCGAGCAGATCTCCGACCTGGTCGAGCTCAAGGAGGAGCGGGAGGAGATCGCGAAGGAGGCCGAGGAAGAGCTCACCGAGGCCGAGGAGCTGATCGAGGGCCTGGAGGAACAGCGCGACGAGGTCGAGGCCCTCATCGAGGAGTACGAGGCCGCGCAGGTCCCCGAGGAGCCGGAGACCCCCGCCACGGGCACCATCCCCAGCAGCGTGCGCGGTTGGGGCTTCGACGGCGCGACCCCGCGCATGGCGGCCATCCGCGACGAGGTCATCCTCAACGTGGGCGTCCCCTACGAGGTGGGGTGCGCCCGCAACAGCAACGACGACCACGGGTCGGGACAGGCCTGCGACTTCATGGTCTCCGGCATCGGCACCTACCCCTCCAGCGGTAACCGGAGCACGGGCAACGCGATCGCCCAGTACGCGATCGACAACGTCGACCGTCTCGGCGTGAAGTACGTCATCTGGGAGCAGCGGATCTGGCACTCCCAGAACCGCCAGTGGGTCGGGATGAACGACCGCGGCAGCGTCACGGAGAACCACTACGACCACGTGCACATCTCGTCGTACTGACACCGCCCGCCACGGGCGGGTGTGGCCCGCCGGGAGCGGGGTAGCGCTGTCTACGGGGGCCGTTCCGCGAGCGCGGACGCGCCCGCGCCGCACGGGACGCGCGGCCCTCCGGAAGGGGGAACCCGCCATGGCCGAGCACGAGGTGGCCGTGGAGACGGCCGGTGTGTCACTCAACGGGAGCCTGGTCATTCCCGCCGACCCCGTCGGCGTGGTGGTCTTCGCCCACGGCAGCGGGAGTTCGCGGCACAGCCCCCGGAACCGGATGGTGGCGTCCGTCCTCCAGAAGGCCGGGTTCGCCACGTTGCTGTTCGACCTGTTGACCGCGGACGAGGAGCGGATCGACCGCGTCACCGCCGAGCAGCGCTTCGACATCGACCTGCTGACGGGGCGGCTGTCCGGTGCGGTGTCCTGGCTCGGCGGCCGCGAGGACACCCGGGAGCTGCCGGTGGGCCTGTTCGGGGCGAGCACGGGAGCGGCCGCGGCGCTGCGCAGCGCCGCCGACCACCCCACCCCGGTCGGATCGGTCGTGTCCCGAGGAGGCCGTCCCGACCTCGCGGGTGCCGCGCTTTCCCGCGTGCGCGCCCCGGTCCTGCTCATCGTCGGGGGAGCGGACCATCAGGTGCTGGCGCTCAACGAGGACGCCGCCCGGCGGTTGGGCGGGCCGCACGAGGTCCACGTCGTCCCGCACGCCACCCACCTGTTCGAGGAACCCGGGGCGCTCGACCGGGTGGCCGACGCGGCCGCGGACTGGTTCGCGCGGACCCTGCGCGCCGAGAGGGGAGCGGCCTGAGGCCCACGCCACGCGCTCTCCCGTGCGGTGGGACGGCCCGAGCGCCTCCGGGAATGCGATAGGGTTTCACCTGTTGGCGGCACCGGAGACGGGGCCGGTCCAACGGTACGGGACGTAGCGCAGTTTGGCAGCGCACTTGACTGGGGGTCAAGGGGTCGTGGGTTCAAATCCCGCCGTCCCGACAGATGAGGGACGTTCACCCAGGTGAGCGTCCCTTTCACGTGTCCGGCGACCGTTCGTGTCGCGCGTGTCGACCACCGCGAGGACCGGGTTGACGCGCTCAGGGGGTCGGTTCCTCCTCGCGTTCCAGCGCGAGCACGAGCAGAGCGATGGCGCGGGTGGCGGCCTTCCACTGTTCGACGCTCAGACCGGGGAACCGCTCGCGCGGCAGCGGGGTGGACTCGATCTCCCAGGCGACGTCGCCCAGCGGGACGTCGGTGCCCCGGATCCTCAACCCCGACACCGGACGACGGTCGGGGCCGGGCGGTGTGAAGCGCGAACCGTACTCGACGTGCGCGGCGCAGGCGAGGTTGTCCGGGGTTTCGGACCCCAGGGACAGGAGCTCACGCACCAGCACGCGGGTGAGCTCCTCCGCGGACGCGGAGGAGTCCGCGTCCAGAAGTGTGCGGACGAGTCGTGCGCGGGGCCCGGGATTCACCATGGCGGGATGATACGGGCCCCACCGCCGTGACCGCCCTCCCGGCCCCGGTGCGGAGTGCCTCGGCGCCGCGGCTACAGTCTCAGGCATGGACGGGCGCACCCCTACTCGACGACAGCGCACCCTCGCGGTGCCGCTGGTCGCGTTGGTGGTCATGTGCTTCCTGTGCGCCCTGTGCCACAGTGCCGTCCCCGAGCCCTCATCGCTCGTGGCGGCGGATTGCCCGGACCTGGTCCAGGAGACCGTCGAGGCCCGGCCCGGCGCTTCCTCCCCGACCGTCCCGCACCCGTGCGAGGCCGCCGAGGCCCACGGGGTGACCACCGCCGCGCCCCTGTTCCTCCTCGCGCTCGGCGTCGTCCTCACCTTCACGCTGCTGCTGGCCCCACGGCCCGGACCGGCGTGCCGCGCCACCCGTCACCGCCCGTCGCCCCCGCACGGCCACGGGCTCTTGACGTTGCTCTGCGTCCAGCGGGTCTAGAACACGGAACACCCATCCACCTCCCCACCGGTGAGGTGCCCCGCCGTGCCCACCAGTCAGGCACGGCCCCGACGTGACCGTGTTCCGGGCGTGCCCGCGCACGCCCCCGACCCCAGGACCTTCCACATGAGCAAGAACCTCGTCATCACTCTCGGCCTGATCCTGGTCGCCGCCCTCGGGATCGGCCTCCTGGTCGTCCTCGACGGCGGTGACCCCGCCGCCACCGCGCCGACGGCGCGGAGCACCCCCACCTCCCCCGAACCCACCGCGGCGCCCACCGCGCCGGCCGAACTACTGGTGCGCGAGGACAGCCGCCACCTGGACCGGGTGGAGGAGTCCCCGGTCACGGTCGTGGAGTTCCTCGACTTCGAGTGCGAGGCCTGCCGGGCCCAGTTCCCCGTCATGGAGCGGATCCGTGAGGACTACGACGGCCGGATCACCGTGGTGATCCGCTACTTCCCGCTGCCCGGGCACACCAACTCCGAACCCGCGGCCGCCGCGGTGGAGGCCGCCGCCCAACAGGGCGCCCTGGAGGAGATGTACGTCCGGATGTACCAGACCCAGGCCGAGTGGGGCGAGTCCCGTGAGGACCGGAGCGAGGTGTTCGTCGGCTTCGCCGAGGATCTGGGCCTGGACGTGGCGGAGTTCCGCAGGACCATGGAGTCCCCGCAGACCCTGGAACGGGTGGGTTCCGACTTCGAGGACGGCGTCGCCCTCGGAGTCCAGGGCACCCCGACCATCTTCGTCAACGGGCGCCCGACCCCGAGCATGCCCGACTACGACACCCTCGCGGCGATGATCGACGCGGAGCTGGAGGGATGAGCGCCCCCTCCGCCGCCCGCCGGGCGGTCTGCGCACCGCCCGGCGCCGGGGTCGCCGTCATCAGCCGGGCCCTGCCGTGGCTGCTCACGCTGGGCGGCGCCGTCGGGTTCGCCGCCTCCCTGGCCCTGCTCGTCGAGAAGCTCCGGGTCCTGGCCGATCCCGACCACGTCCCCGCGTGCAGCGTCAATCCGGTGCTCTCCTGCGGCACCGTCATGGCCGTTCCGCAGGCGGAGGTGTTCGGAGTCCCGAACCCGGTCGTCGGTCTCGCCTGCTTCGCCGTGGTCACCACCGTCGGCGCGGCCCTCCTGGCGGGTGCCGAG
>NZ_ANBC01000092.1 GCF_000341125.1 Nocardiopsis lucentensis DSM 44048
GTTCGGGGCCGCCCTCGTGCACTGGCTCATCTTCCAGAGCCTGTACCGCATCGGCGCCCTGTGCCCCTACTGCATGGTGGTGTGGGCGGTGACCATCCCGCTGTTCTGGTACGTCACCCTGCACAACACCCGTTCCGGTCACCTGCCGGTGCCCGCCGGGCTCCGGCCCGTGGCGGAGGCCCTGGCGCGCAACCACACGGTCGTGCTCACGGTGTGGGGGCTGGTGATCGTCGGTGCGGTGGGCCAGGCGTTCTGGACCCACTGGACGATCGTGCTGTAGGGCCGGCCGCTACCCGCCGCGCAGGTGGTCGCGCAGCGCTCGCGCCACCCGGGCCATGAGCGCGTCGGCCTCCGGTTGCACGACCGCCGACACCCGCGACTCGGTGAGGGCGGCCACCGCGAACGCCTGGCCGTCCTCGTGCTCCACCACGCCGATCTCGTGGCGCAGGTGGAGCAGCGTCCCGGTCTTGGAGGACCAGCGCGTCGAGTCGGAGGTGAAGTCGGGTGCCAATCGGTGCCGCAGCATGTTGGCGCCCATCAGTTCACGTACGCGCGCGGTCACCTGGGGCGGGATCCTCGACGGGGTCCACAGCGCGGCCAGCAGGTCGACGCAGGCCCGTGCCGACGCGGTGTTGGTCCGGGTGACGTCGAGCTGGGGGACCGGGTGGCCGCGCCCGGCTGTGCCCGCGCGGATCGCCAGCGCGTGGGCGAGGTGGGCGTCGGCCGGGGCCAGGTGGTCCTCAGGTGTCTCCCGGAGCTCACGGATCGCGTGCCGGACGGTGACGCCGCCGATCCCGAACTCACGGAGCACGCGGGCCACCTCCTCTGGCGGGACCCGCTCGAACAGCAGGTTGGCCGCCTTGTTGTCGCTCAGGCAGAGGCTGAGGTAGATCAGGTCCTCGACGGCGATCCGGATCGGGTGCCGGAAGCGGCTGAGCCCGAACGGCCCCGTCACGCCCACGTCCTCGGGGCGGACCTCGACCGGGTCCGCGCCGTTGAGTCCGCCCCGTCGGATCAGCTCCAGCACGGCGATCGCCAGGGGTACCTTGACCACGGAGGAGGTGGGGTACTCCAGGTCGGGCTCGATCCCCAGTTCCCTTCCGGAGGCCAGGTCCCGCACCAGGAACGATCCGCGCAGGCCGCCCTCGTCCAACTCCTGGCGCAGTTCCCTGACCAGGGACGTGTCGTTCATCCGCCGTCCTCCTCCGCTCCTCGGGCGCCCAGGCAGCGCGCGATGTCCCCGCCCAGGGTCCCGCGGATCCGCTCCGCCTCGTCTCCGGTCACGGCCCCGACCTCGTAGCCGCGTACGAGCCGCGGCTCTCCGAGGGGCCGCCAGCGCAGGCCCAGCTCCGCGGCCTGGGCGTGCGAGCACAGGAGCAGGTCCCGCGACCCGAACACCTCCGCCACGGCCGCGGTCAGCGCGGAGGCGACCGTGACCTGTGTCGGACGCAGACCGACGGTGTCGCGCACCCGGAGGATCCGGTCGCGCACGTGCGGCACGTCGTCCTCGGGTTGGAGCCACACCCGTCGGGGCGCCGATCGCTCCGCCCGGCCCGTCCGCAGGGATTCCAGGTAGACCGTTCTCGTCTGTGGTTCCTCGGCACCCGCCAGCCCCAGCGGCACCGTCCACCGCGCCTCGTCCTCGGGCACCCCGGTGACCGCGGCCCGCACCTGCTGGGTGCGCAGCAGCTCCGCCCTCCGCTCCGGCGGCGCCGGGTGGAAGTCCAGGTGCAGCCCTCGGCGCCGCGCGGCCGCGTCCAGCCGGGCGAGGGCGCGCGTGGGGCACAGGTCGGGGACGGCGAGGCGGACCGGGGCGAGCCGCGCGCGTTCCGCGTCGTGCTCCATCGCCTCGGCCAGTTCGACCAGGCGTCGGGCCGACGGCAGCATGTCCCGGCCGAACTGGGTCAGGGCGGCCCCGCGGGCGGACCGGTCGAACAGCCGCGCGCCCAGGTGCCGTTCCAGGGCGGCGACGCGGCGGCTGGCGACGGGCTGGGGAATGCGCGCTGCCGCCGCGCCGAGGGTGAAGCTGCCGCGGTCACTCACGCTGACGAACGCGCGGCAGGCGCCGACGAGGTCCATGGCCGCACAGTATGCCGTAAACGCATGGAGGCCGTCGTTCGTGTCTTGGACAGCATGCACCGGCCCGGGTGAGACTGCCGGACACGGGCCCTCCGGAGGGGGCGGGCGTGTGCGCGCGGCACGCGCGTCCGCTTCGGGACGCCGCCGGTCGGCGGCGGGGCCTGGTCCATCGGCACACCCCCACCACAGGGGAAGGAAGGCGTACAGCCATGTCGCATCACCTCTCACGTCTGGCCAGGACCGCGGCGGCCGCCGCGGTGGCCCTCGTCCCGCTGGTCGGCTGCGCGACGACCGGCGAAGCCGCTCCCCAGGCCACCGAGTCGCCCTCGTCGGCCCCGGCGGCCTCGCGGGAGCACGCGGAGCGGTTCGCCGCGTTGGAGGAGCGCTACGACGCCCGGCTCGGCGTCTTCGCGGTCGACACCGGTACCGGGGAGACCCTCGCGCACAACGCCGACGACCGGTTCGCCTACGCCTCCACCCACAAGGCGTTCTCGGCCGCCGCCGTGCTGCGGCGGAGTTCGGACGAGGACCTGGAACGGGTCGTCACCTACGCGGAGGAGGACCTCCAGGAGTACGCTCCGATCGCGAAGGAGAACCTCGACACCGGGATGACCCTCCTGGAGGTCTGCGACGCCGCCGTCCGGTACAGCGACAACACCGCCGCCAACCTGCTCTTCGACGAGCTGGGCGGGCCGAGCGGCCTCCAGGAGGAGTTGCGGGAGGTCGGCGACGACGTCACGCACGTCGACCGGATCGAGCCCGGCCTGAACGAGGCGGCGCCCGGCGACATCCGCGACACCAGCACGCCGCGCGCCATGGCCACCACCCTGCGCGCGTACGCGCTTGGTGACGTCCTGCCGGAGGAACGGCGGGAGGTCCTGGTCGACATGCTCCGGCGCAACGTCACGGGCGACACGGTGATCAGGGCCGGCGTCCCGGACGACTGGACGGTCGGCGACAAGACCGGCACCGCCGGCTACGGC
>NZ_ANBC01000093.1 GCF_000341125.1 Nocardiopsis lucentensis DSM 44048
GGCCGTGATGAGCGGCCGTGACACCGAGGACGCCGAACACGACGACGCGCTCATCGCCGACGCGGCGGCGATCGTGGCCGAGGCCATGGGGTAGGCAGTGTGTTTTTGGGCCTGCCGCTTCGCTTTGGCCCGCCCGTCGCCCGCCACCGCCCGGGGGCCGCTCCGCGGCGGGGCGGGCACCCTCAACCGACGCCTCCGGCGCGGTACTCACTCTGTTCGGGCACCCCGAAGGCAGGGATTCTTCATCCTCGGCGGCGCCTGTCGCTCGTT
>NZ_ANBC01000094.1 GCF_000341125.1 Nocardiopsis lucentensis DSM 44048
CGCCCGCGTCACAGCGCCCGGGCGTGCTCCCGCAGGACACGGACGGCCTCGGTGACGGCGGGCCGGCGCGAGGTCCCCTCACGCCAGAGGACGGACACGCCGCGGACCGGGGCGGGCTCCAACGGCCGCACCACGACGGAGTCGGGGACGGCGCCCCGCCCCAGCCGCGGGACCATCGCGATGCCCAGACCAGCCGCGACCAGCGCCACCTGGGTCTGGTACTCACCCACCAGGTGGACGACGTTCGGTTCGACCCCCACCGCGCGCAGTGTGCGCATCAGCCAGTCGTGGCACACCGTCCCCGGCGGCTGGCAGATCCAGCGGGCGGAGGCCACGTCCTCGCGGCGCAGGACCGGGTGGCTGGAGAGCGGGTGGTCCGGGGGCAGCAGGACGTCGCACACATCGCGTCCGATCGTCGCGCGTGTGACCCCCTCCGGGACGGACATCGGCGCGATGTCCCAGTCGTGCACCACCGCCAGGTCGACGGTCCCCTGCGCGACCATGCGCGGCGTCGCGTGCGGGTCCTCCTCGATCAGCCGCGGGTCGAGGGCGGGGTGGGCGGCGGACAGCTCGGCCATGACACCCGGGAGCAGGCCGCGGGCGGCGGTGGAGAAGGCGGCGACGGTCAGTCGGCCGCTGGGCCTGCCGCGCTGTTCCTCCAGGGCGACCTCGGCCTCCTCCACCAGGGACAGCACCCGGGCGGCCGTGTCGACGAGGAGGACGGCGGCGTCGGTGAGCACGACCCCCCGCCCCTGCCGTTCCAGGAGCGCGCTTCCGGTCTCCCGTTCGAGCTTGGCCACCTGCTGGGAGATCGCCGACGGTGTGTAGCCGAGCGCGGCGGCGGCGGCGCCGACGGACCCGTGGACGTGTACGGCGTGCAGGGCGCGGAGCCTGGCGAGGTCGAGCACGGGCACTCCTTCCGGGGGCACACCCAAACAATGTAGCAACGCTGAATCCAACCATGCAGAACTCTTCGCTAGTGCTGAATCAACATCATCGGCATCATCGAATCCATGCGTCCGGTTCACATCGCCCTCGCCGTGCTCGTCGCCGCGGTGTGGGGCATCAACTTCGTCGTCATCGAGGTCGGTCTCGACCACGTCCCACCGCTCCTGTTCTCCGCCCTGCGCTTCCTCGTGGCGGCGGTCCCGGCGGTGTTCCTGGTACGCAGGCCCGGGGTCGCGCTCGGGTGGATCGTTCTGGTGGGGCTGGTGCTGGGTGTGGCGAAGTTCGGCCTCGTCTTCACCGGTATGCACCTGGGCATGCCCGCCGGGCTCACCTCGCTGGTCCTCCAGGTCCAGGCGGTGTTCACCGCGCTCCTGGCCGTGCTGTTCCTGCGGGAACGCCTGGGGTCCCTGAGGTACGCGGGAATGGTGGTGGCGCTGGGCGGGATCGGGGTCGCCGCCTACGACCAGGGCGCCTCCGGTCCGATGGCCGCGTTCCTCATGGTCGTGGCCGCCGCCGCGTGCTGGGGGCTGGCCAACGTCATCACCCGTCGGGCCGCGCCGCCCGACGCCCTGAGCTGGATGGTCTGGGTCAGTCTCGTGCCGCCGTTGCCGCTGTTCGCGCTCTCCCTCCTCCTGGAGGGGCCGGAGGCCGGGCTCACGGCGATCCGGGAGCTGGACGCGGTCGGGGTCGGCGCGATCCTGTTCGTGGCGTGGGGCGCCACGGTCTTCGGCTTCGGCGCCTGGGGCTTCCTGCTCCGCCGCTACGACGCCTCGGCGGTGGCGCCGTTCTCGCTCCTGGTGCCGGTGTTCGGCATGGCCTCGGCGGCGCTGCTGCTGGGAGAGGAGATCACCCCGCTGAGCTGGGTCGCCGCCGTCCTGCTCGTGGGCGGGGTCGCCCTGACGTCGCTCAGCGGCCGCGCGCCGAGGTCCGCACCAGCCTCCGTCGGCGCCTCCGGGCCCGGGCGTGACCCCAGACCCGCCCCCGAAGGCGCGACCGGTCCCTCGCGCTGACCCCCGAGCGGCCCGCGGTCCTCCTCCCCGGGAAACCCCTGGCGCCCCGGGGAGGAGTGTGGGAGGGTTCCCGCGGACTCGGGCCCGCCGGATCCGGGCCCTACCTGGAGGAGACGTGATGGCCGAGAACGGACGGGGACACGACTACGACGTCCTGGTCGTCGGAGGGACGGGGGTGGACACGATCGTCCGGGTGGAGGAGCTGGCCCTGCCCGAGGGCGACGCGGTGTTCGTGCCCCCCGTGCGCGACTACGTGGGGCACACCGGCAACGGGGTGGCCCTGGGCTGCCACGCGCTGGGTATGGCCACGAAGTTCATCGACTTCCTCGGCGACGACCTCCAGGGCCGGATGGTGCTGGAGTCCTACGCCGAGCGGGGACTCGACTTCAGCCACGTCGTCTCGCCGCACGGCACGCCGCGCGGCGTCAACCTGGTGGACGCGCGGGGACGGAGGTTCTCCTTCTTCGACGGACGCCACCCGTCGGACCTGCGGCTCCCCCGCGAGTTCTACCTCCCCTTCGTCGAACGCGCCCGCCACGTGCACATGTCGATCATGAACCACAACCGCGACATGTACGACGACCTGGAGCGGCTGGGGGTCGGCACCTCCACGGACCTGCACGACTGGGACGGCGAGGAGTCCCACCACCTCGACTACGCCCTGCGCTCCGACCTGGTCTTCCTCAGCGCCGCCGCGATCCACGGACGCGAGGCCCGGGTGATGCGCCGCGTCCTCGACGAGGGGCGCGCCCGTCTCGTCGTGGTCACCGACGGGGCAGAGGGCTGCCGCGTCCTGGCGCGCGGGGAGTCCGAGCCCCGCCACTTCCCGGCCGTTCGTCCCGAACGCCCGGTGGTCGACACCAACGGTGCCGGTGACTCCTTCGTGTCCGCCTTCCTGTACACGCGTCTGGCGGGCGGCGACGTGGCGGAGTGCGTGCTCGCGGGGTCGGTCGCGGGCGCGTTCGCCTGCGGCAGCCACGGCACGCACACCGAGTTCGTGGACCCGCCCGCTCTTCGACGCCTGGCCGGTGCCGCCGGGGGGTCCACCGTGCCCTAGGGTGGGCCGCTGGGAGGGGCGTTGAACCACGAGATGCGAAAGCGCCGCGTCTGCCGGGGCGCGAGTGTTCCGGGAGAGGCGGACGGCACGTGCTGAGACTGCGCGGTCGGGAGTACGGACCGGACACGACGCTGGTCATGGCGATCGTGAACCGGACCCGGGACTCCTTCTACGACAACGGCGCCACCTGGGACGACGCCCCCGCCTTCGAGCGCGTGCGCGCGGTGGTGGCCGAGGGCGCCGACATCATCGACATCGGCGGAGTCAAGGCCGGCCCCGGCGAGGAGGTCGACGCCGAGGAGGAGAAGCGCCGCACGGTGGACTTCGTGGCGGCGATCCGCTCCGAGTTCCCGGACCTGGTGATCAGCGTCGACACCTGGCGCGCGTCGGTGGGCCGGGCGGTCTGCGAGGCCGGCGCCGACCTTCTCAACGACGCCTGGGGCGGCCACGACCCGGAGCTGGCCGAGGTCGCCGCCGAGTTCGGCGTGGGGCTGGTGTGCACCCACACCGGTGGCCTCGCCCCCCGGACCGGACCCCTACGGCCCTCCTACGACGACGTCGTGCGCGACGCGATCGACGGGACGGTGGCGCTCGCCGAACGCGCGGTGTCCCTGGGCGTGGACCCGCGTTCGGTGCTGATCGACCCCGCGCACGACTTCAACAAGAACACCTGGCACTCGTTGGAGCTCACCCGCAGGCTCGACGAGATGACCGACACCGGCTGGCCGGTGCTGGTCGCGCTCTCCAACAAGGACTTCGTCGGCGAGACCCTCGACCTGCCGGTGGGGGAACGGCTGACCGGCACGCTCGCCGCGACCGCGGTGTGCGCCTGGCACGGCGCCCAGGTCTACCGCGTCCACGAGGTCACACCCACCCGTCAGGTGCTCGACATGGTCTCCGCCATCCGGGGCGTCACACCCCCCGCACGGACGATTCGGGGACTGGCGTGAGGAGGAGCGCGTGATCGTCGCGACCGCGGTGTGCCCGCACCCGCCGCTGCTGCTGAGGGAACTCACCGGTGTCCAGGACGTCGCCGCCGACCTGCGCGGGGTCTGCGAGTCGGCGGTGTCGGTCCTGCTGTCCACACCCGGGCTGGACCGGATCGTCGTCGTGGGCGGCGCCGACACCTCCCGTGGGGAAGTGTCGGGCCGCGTGCCCACACGGATCTACGCGGACGCCGCCCGGCGCGGCCCCGAGGCGGAGGGCGCGGGGAGGGAGAGCCGTCCCCCGACCGCCGAACCGCTGCCCCTGAGCCTGGGCATCGCCCGGCGCCTGCTCGACTCGGTCGCGCCCGACACCCCCGTCGAGATGGTCACCGTCGCCTGGGACGCCTCCGCCGAGGAGGTCGAACGTGTCGCGCGCGCCGTCGCCGGACGCGCCGAGCGGGTCGGGTTGCTGGTCATGGGGGATGGCGGCGCCCGCTGGGGCGTGCGCGAACCAGGGCACCTGGACGCCGCGTCCGTCGACGTCGACGAGGTCGTGCGCCACGCACTGGCCGACGGCGACACCGGAGCGCTGACCGCCCTGGACCCGGAGGAGGCCGCCGACCAGATGGTCGCCGGGCGCGCGGCGCTCCAGGTGATGGCCTCGGCCGTGGTGCTGGGCGGTACCAGCGTCGGATCGGAACTCCTGTACGCCGACGCGCCCTTCGGCGTCACCTACTTCGTGGCGGTGTGGTCGTGCGCCTCCTGCTGAACGACGTCGCGCCCGGTGCGGCCGCCCCCGGTGACCGGCTGGGACCGGACGACCTGGAACGGCTCTACGCGTACCCGGACGCGACCGCGCGCCCCTGGGTGCGCGCGAACATGGTCGCGACCCTGGACGGCGCCGCCGCGGGCAACGACGGTAGGACCGGCTCCATCAACACCGACGCGGACCTTGTGGTCTACACGCTCCTGCGCGATCTGGCCGACGTGATCCTGGTGGGCGCCGGGACGGCCCGGAGCGAGGGGTATCGGCGCACCCCGGCCAGGTCCGCGCGCTTCCGGGACCGGGCCGCCGCCGAGGGGCGGCCGACGTGCCCGGTGACGGCGGGGGGC
>NZ_ANBC01000095.1 GCF_000341125.1 Nocardiopsis lucentensis DSM 44048
CCTGCTGGTCACCTGCGAGGCCGCGGGTCCGGAGGCGCTGGACCGGGCGCGCCGTGTGATCGGCCCCGACCGGGTGATCGTGGTCGGGGAGGGGAGCGTGGACCTGCCCGCCGCCGTCGACGCCCTGCACGCCCGCGGCCTGTCGCGGATCCTGTGCGAGGGCGGGCCCCGTCTGCTGCGTGACGTGGCGGCCGCGGACGTGCTCGACGAGCTGTGTCTGACCGTCGTGCCCCTCCTCGCCGCGGGAGTGCAGCAGCGCGTCACGGTGGGGGCCGGGGTGGACCGGACACTGGTCCCCCGACTGGTGGTCGAACAGGACGGCACCCTGCTGCACCGCTGGATGCGTCCCTAGGCCGTGTTCGTTTCGGGCCTGCCGCTTCGTCTCGGCCCGTGTTCGGGTGACCGCTCCACGAAACGGCACCCGTCTCAGGCTTCGTCCCGGGCCACGCGGTCCTCGGCGGCAGTGAGCATCCGCTCCTGCCGGTCCAGCACCGCCGGCTGCTCGGGCAGCGCGACGTCCTGGACCGCCCGGCGCCGACCGTGCCGCGTGACCAGGGCGACGGCCGCCGGGCGCCGCATCCCCACGGCCTCGCCCTCGACGGCGAGCGCACGCCGCATCCGGCGCCGGTAGGAGTGCCGCACCGGGACGTAGACGGCCATGGTGCTGGCGAAGACCGCGGTGACCTTCACCAGGACGGCGACGATCCCCTCACCGAACAGCGGCGAGTCGAGCAGCCAGTGCTGGCCCATCGCGAG
>NZ_ANBC01000096.1 GCF_000341125.1 Nocardiopsis lucentensis DSM 44048
GAACCCAGGCCGGTGAGGCCGATCCGCACGATCGTGGTCGTCGCCACCGCCAGAGCCGGGTCCGTGGCTCCGCTCCGGGTCACCGACTGGAACGCGTAGATGAGGTTCTCGGTCACCTCGAATCCGAGCCCGACGAGCGCGCCCAGAACGAAGCCGTCGACCGGGCCGCGCAGGGCCCTGGGGAAGACGACGGCGACCAGGACGATGCCCGCGAGTTTGAGGAGCTCCTCGTTGACGGGCGCGGTCAGTGCGGCGTCCCAGGCGCCCGTGACGCCCAGTCCCAGAAGTTTCGACCAGACCGCGCCGAGCCCGCCGTTGGCGATGATGCCCGCGCCCGTCGCCGCCGTCATCCCCCACACGGCGGCGACCGCGCTGGGCACCGGGGCGGGAGCGCGCACCGGGCGGATCCCGCGCAGGATCCAGAACCCGAACGCCAACGTCGCCGTCGCGAACGCCAGGGCCAGCACCGCCGCCCACGGGAAGACGCGGATGTGCCCGGCGAACTGGAACATCTGGAAGATCAGCCCGGCCAGGCAGGCCACGGCGATCACGACGGCGCCGACCAGGGCGGGCAGCCGGGTACCGGGGGGTCGGGAGCCGGGACGCGCGTGCGTGGGCGCGCCGTGCCGGGCCGCGTGTGCGGTGGTCGGCGGTTCGGGCTCTCGCACGTCGTCCCCCCTCGGGGTCGGGACCCGGGGTTCCTCCTCCGTCGGCCGTTCGGGCGCGGGGGCGGTGTCGCGGCGTTCGTGGGGCACGTCGTTCACGCGGCCCCTCCCTCGGAGAAGACGACCGACCGGATGACGTCCTCGACGGCCGCGAGGTCCGCCGGGGTGGCGTCCGGTCCGGACAGGACCAGCTGAACCGCGAACCCGCCGTCGGGGGAGGGGTAGAGGGCCGCGACTCCGTCCTCGTCGCCGGCCAGGGGGCCGGTCAGTCCCGGCGCCCCCTCGTCGGCGGCCACGGGGCGCGGATCGCCCAGCCGCGCGTCCGGATCCTCGGCGCGGACGGTCCTTCCCAACCCCTGCCACAGCTCCGTGGCGCTGGGCGGCGTCTCCTCCAACGGGACGACGGAGCGCACGGTGAGCTCCACCGGGCCACGGCCGAACAGGTAGGACCGGTCGGCCGTGCTGGAACCGGGGTACAGCTCCCATCCGCCGCGCTCGAAGGTCAGCGCGGCCTCGTAACCGCCCTCGGACCCGACCCGCAGCGCCTGCCCGGAGCGCACCGGCTCGGTGTCGGGCAGGGCCGCGTTCAGCAGTGGCCAGACCGTCACCAGCAGCACGGTCACCGCCGTGGCCACGCCCAACGGCAG
>NZ_ANBC01000097.1 GCF_000341125.1 Nocardiopsis lucentensis DSM 44048
CTCCGATCCGGGCTCCCGTTCGTCCGCGTCCGCCATCGTGCCCCTCCGTCTCCGTGGCCCAGTGCCGGTTCCAGACAAACACCCGGATGGGCGAACGGAGGGGAGGAAAGCGCTACTTGGTGCACGTTTGCTGGGGATTTCACCTCACCAAGGGCGGTCAGAGCGTGGGGATCAGCCCTCCGTCGACGCGGACCGTCGACCCGGTGACGTAGGCGGCCCGCTCGCTGGCCAGGAAGGCGGCCACCGCTCCGTACTCCTCCGGGTCGCCGTACCGTCCCGCCGGGATGGCGGCCCGCGAGTCGGCCTCGACCTCGGCCAGGGGGCGGCCCTCGCGCTCGGCCCTTGCCCGGTCCAGGGCGTCGGTGCGCGCCGTGGCCACCTTCCCGGGCACGATGACGTTGGCCGTCACCCCGAACGGCGCCAGTTCGCGGGCCACGGTCTTGGACCAGGCGTGCAGAGAGGAACGCAGGGTGTTGGAGACTCCGAGGTTCGGGATCGGCGCGACCGCGCCCGACGAGGTGCTCGTGATGATCCGGCCCCAACGGCGTTCGCGCATGCCGCCCACGACGGTGTCGGTGAGCGCGATGACCGGGAGGACCATCGCCGCGTACTGCTCCTGCCACAGTCGTGTGTCCTGCCCGAGGGCGGGGGTGGGCGGCGGACCGCCGGTGTTGTTGACCAGGATGTCGACCGGTCCCAGTTCCTCGGCCGTGCGCGCGGCGACCTCACCGGCCCGGCCGTGGTCGGACAGGTCCCAGACCGTTCCCGTGGCGCGGACGCCGAGTTCGGCGCAGGCCGTGACGGTGGCCTCCAGCCGCTCCGGGTCACGGCCGGTGACGGCCACGTCGACCCCCCCGGCCGCCAGGGCGACGGCCATGGCGCGGCCGAGCCCGGAGCTGGCGGCGGTGACCAGTGCGACCTTACCGGCGATGCCCAGATCCATGTGTCCTCCCGATCCCTGCTCGTGCTCATCGCATCCTGACAGCCGTCGTCGCGCGGCGCACGTTCCGGGGCGGGGCGCCGGTCAGTCCGCCGTGGCGGCCGCGACCGGCGGGTTGGCGCGGGAGTACTCGGGCGGGCCGGGGGAGAGGAGGCCCGCCCCGGGGCTGGCGACCACCTCCTCCACCGTGAACTCGACCGAGCGCGGGGCGCCGGGGGTGCCGTCCGCCCAGCGGACCCGTGCCGTTCCGGTGATCTGGAGCAGGTCCCCGGTCTCCCAGTCGGGCACGAGGAGCCCGGCCCGGGGGTTGACCCAGAGGTTGCCCAGGGTCATGAACATGGCGTTGCCGGTGTAGTCCGGCCAGCTGAGCAGCTCGGGGGAGTGCACCGTCAGGAACCCCGGGTCGCCGCCCCGGTGGCTGGCGTCGGCCGCCCCCGAGGCACCGGCGGTCGCGACGAAGAACGTGTCCGCCCGCCGCAGGACCTCCTGCTGCGCCCCGGTCAGACGCCCGCCCCTCGTCGGCGCGGCGTCCGCCGTCGTGGAGGGCGTCAGTTCCCGCCGCTGGATGTACTTCGGGCAGTTGGCGTACACCTGGTCGGCCGTGACGCGCAGTCCCTCGGGGGCGAGGCCGCGCGCCGTGCCGTTGACGCGCATGCGGCGTCTGGCCACCGGGTCGAGGGCGATCGCGCCGACCTGGACGGTGCCGTCACGGAGGACCCCGGCCAGGGGGTCGGCGTCGCGGAGCGCCGCGGCGACGTCGACGGTGCGCTCGTCACGCACGCGGAGGAATCCGGGATCCCCGGTGAGCAGCGAGGACCACACACGACCGTCGTGGTCGGCCGCTCCCAGGACGAGCACGCGCTGTGCGGCGAGGAACCGCGCGGCGACGTCGGGGATGGTGGCGCGGATGGACCGGCCCGCGTGATCGGCCGGGTCCGTCAGACCGCTGCGGGCCTGTACGGCTCGCTCCCCCGGGTGGTAGGTGCCCATGCCGTCGTCCTTCTTCCTTGTTCGCGGGGGGCGGCGCCCCGGGGCGGGGCGCCGCGGAATGCGGGTCGATCAGAAGAAACCGCAGGTGGGCGCGGAGGCGACCGGGGCCTTGGTCCCCTCGGCGCCGGTGGGTGCGTAGACCTCCAGCCGGATGCCGTCCGGGTCGTGGAAGAACACGCCCCCGGAGGAGGCGCCCTCGCCGTGCGGGACCACGCCGTCGTAGGCGAACCGGACGTCCGACGCGCGCAGCCGTGCCTCCACCCCGCGTACTTCCTCGACCGTCTCCACCTGGAAGGACAGGTGGTGCAGGCCGGACACGTCCCCTTGGAACGGCTCCGAGGCCTGTCGCCACAGGGTCAGGACGAGTTCGCCGTCCCGGCCGAGGAAGGCGAACTCGCGCCCCTCCTCCGTGCCCCGGCCCATCACCTCGAACTCCAGGGCCAGCGCGTAGAAGTCCACGGACCGCTCGATGTCGGTGACGTTGAGACCCACGTGCCCGGTCTTCACCTCGGTCAGTGCCACAGCACACCTTCTCTCGGGTTCGCCGATCGTTCTAACCGGCTATCTGGATATTAGGGGTTAGATTGCGATGCTGCAACCGATCAAGTGAATTTGAAGGGTTAGGCGGCGTCCTTGGTACGATCCAGACGGCCCCACGCTGACGCGGGCCTGGGACGATGCGCGAGGCGGAAGAGTGATGGCTTCGACGGTCACGAGGCGGCGACCGCTGGTCGGCGAGCCGGTCGCCATGGACCTGCTCAACACCCGGTGGGTCGAGGGGGCGACCCCGCACGACCTGCTCGACGGGATCGACGGTCTGCGCCAGTGGCTGGGCGAGACGGGCCTGGACACGCGGTTCGCCGTCGACGGTCGGACGCTGGAACGGGTGCTGACCACCCGCGACGCCCTGGCCGTGCTCGTGGACGCGCCCGAGGACACCGAGGCGGCCGCGCGGCTCAACGAGGTCCTCGGCCACGGCCTCGTGCGCAGACTGCTGCGCGACGGGATCCCGGCGGCCACCGTCGAGTTCGACGACCCCGCGTGGGGGCCCGCCTGGACCGCGGCCGCCGACTACCTCGACCTGCTCGACGCCCCGGAGCGCATCCGCGGGTGCGCCAACCCCGCCTGCGTCCTCCACTTCTTCGACACGTCCCGGAACGGCACCCGGCGCTGGTGCTCCATGGCCGGGTGCGGCAACCGGGCCAAGGCGGCGCGGCACCACGCGCGCACCCGGTCCGCGGGTGCCCCCTGACCGGTTCCGCGCGGCGCGGTCAGGACCGAGGCCGGTCGGGCGGGCCCGCCCCGGGCGATGGGCCGCCCGGCTCACCGGGATCCTCGCCCGTTTCCCCGGACGAGGCGCCGCCCGATTCCCCGGGCTCCTCCCATCCGGTCGGATAGCGTCGCCCGTCCGGCTCCTCGCTCCAGTCATCCGGAGAGGCGCTTCGCCGGGCGCGGGCCTGTTCGAGGGAGATGACGCCGATGACGACGAGGATCACCACGACCGGGACGGCCAGGGCCACCAGCACGCCGATCAGCCAGCCCAGGGTCGGCCATTCCATGGTCCCTCCTCCCACCGGGGAGACGGGTCCTTCCACTACCCGGCGCCCCGGCGGACAAACGCCGACGGCGGAGCCCGGTGCCCGGCTCAGTCCGCCCGGGCGTGCGGCTCGATCTCGGCGAGTTCGGCGTCGGTGAGGTCCAGCGCGCCCACGGCGGCCACGTCGTCCTCCAACTGGGCGACACCGGTCGCGCCGACCACTGCTGAGGTCACACGTTCGTCGCGCAGCACCCAGGCGAGCGCCATCTGCGCGAGGGTCTGTCCCCGTCGCCCGGCGACGCCCTCCAGGGCGCGGACCCGCTCCCACACGTTCTCGGTGATCGGCTCGCCGGAGGGGAGGGGACGCGCCTCGTCGGGGCGGGAATCCTCCGGTGCGCTCCTCAGGTGGCGGTGGGAGAGCAGCCCCCGCGCCAGGGGCGCGTCGGCGACGCACCCCGTGCCGAGGTCGTCGAGCACCTCCAGCAGACCGTCCTCCGCCCGTCGGTCGAACATGGAGTAGGGCGTCTGGTGCACGAGCATCGGCGTGCCCAGGCGGCGGAGGATCCCGGACGCCCGCCGCGTCAGCTCGGGGGAGTAGCCGGACACCCCCGCGTACAGGGCCTTACCCCGGCGCACGGCCGTGTCCAGGGCGCCCATGGTCTCCTCCAACGGGGTGTCGGGGTCCGGGTGGTCGTGGTGGAAGACGTCCACGTGGTCGAGTCCCAGCCGGGTCAGGCTCCGGTCGAGACCGGCCAGCACCGCCTTCCGGGAACCGCCCCCTCCGTAGGGACCGCGCCACGCGGAGCCCCCCGCCTTGGTCGTGACGACCACCTCGTCCCGGTATCGGCGCAGTTCACGGGTGAGCACGCGGCCAAGGGTCTCCTCGGCGGCTCCGACGGGCGGCCCCTGGGTGCCCGCCACGTCGAAGTGGGTCACACCCAGGTCGAAGGCGCGCAGGAGGACCGCGCGCTGGGCCTCGAACCCCCGGTCCTCCCCGAAGCCGTGCCACAGGCCGAGCGACAGCACCGGAAGATACAGTCCGCTGCGGCCGCACCGGCGCCGCGGCATCGTGTCGTAGCGGGCGGGAGCGGCGACGTAGATCACGAAAAAGGCCCCTGACGTCGGCGGACTCGGGTCGCGGCCATCCTCCCATCACGGCGGCTTTCAGCCGGGGAACCCGGCCGAGGCGGGTCCGGGCTTCACCCCTCCGTCACCGCGCGCGGTTTCCCCGCGGCACCCGGCGGGTAGCTGGATGTACATCCCCGGCCTGACGATCCGGGAGGAGGACGGACCATGCACACCCGTACCCACGGCGCGGTCGAGCGCTATCCCGACCCGATGCCGCCGGACCCGTTCCCCCCGACGCCCGTACCGCCGCCCCCGCCGGACCCGGAGCCCAAGCCTCCCGGCCCGGTTCCCGAACCGCCCGGACCCGAGCCCGAACCCGAACCGGCCTGAGCGCACGGGGCCCGGCCGACGGCCTCGGTCGGCGGCGAGTGTCGGACCCGGTGCGAGGGCGCGCCCCCGCACCGGGCCGCGTCAGGCGGAGGTCTTCGTCAGCCGGTCCGACTCCTCTTCGGTCAGCTTCAGACCGTGGACCGGGAGCAGGCCCTCCAACTGGGCGGTGTCGCGCGCGCTCGCGATCGCCGACACCACGCCCGGCCGGTCGGCCAACCAGGCCAGGGCCACGGATGCCTGGGGCACGCCGTGCTCGGCCGCGATCGCGTCCAGTGCCTCCAGTACGCGTTCACCGCGCGGTCGGTCGAGGTAGGCTCGGGCGCTCCCGGCGCGAGGGCTGTCCACATCCGGGCCGCCGGGGCGGTACTTGCCGGTGAGGAAGCCCCGGGCCAGACCGAAGTAGGGGAGCAGCGCCAGCCCGCGCTCCTGGGCGAGGGGGACCAGGTCGGTCTCGATGCCGCGTTCCATCAGGTTGTAGTGGGGCTGGACGCACACCGGGGCGTGCAGGCCTCGGTCCGCGCAGATGTCCAGCCACTCCCGGATCCGGTCCGGGCTGTGGTTGGACAGGCCGATGTAGCGGATGACGCCCTCGTCGACGAGGGAGGAGAAGGCCTCCGCGCTCTCGGCCAGCGGGGTGTCGCGGTCGTCGAAGTGCGCGTAGTACAGGTCGATGGTCCGCACGCCCAGCCGGTGGAGCGAGGCGTGGGCCGCGGCCCGGACGTTGGCGCGGGACAGGCCGCGGAACTCGGGGTGCTGGCTGACCTTGGTCGCGATGACCAGGTCGTCGGGGCGGCCGCGGGCGGCGAGCCACGCGCCGATGACGGTCTCCGACTCCCCGCCCCGGTGGCCCTCGACCCACGCGGAGTAGACGTCCGCGGTGTCGACGATGGTGCCCCCGGCCGCTGTGTAGGCGTCCAGGACCTGGAACGAGGCGGTCTCGTCCGCGGTCCAACCGAAGACGTTGCCGCCCAGACAGAGCGGGGAGACGTACAGGTCGGAGCGGCCGAGCCTGCGGAGTCTGGTGTCGTTCATGCTCACCGTGTTCGGATAGGAGGTCGGTGGTCGCGGCCAGGTTAGGGCAGCGGGTGAGCCGGAGCCAGGCGTTTTCCGCCGTGCCCGGGGAACCGTGGCGGGCCGTTCGCGTGTGGGGGATCCCACGCTCTGAGCTGGGCGAAACGTAATTTCCTACCAAAAGGGTGGGATAGTCTCGTGCTCGGACGAACCCGCCCGTCGGCGGACTGGTCCCGCGGGCGCCCGGAGCCCCCCTGACCGGCCCCTCCCAGGTCCGCCACCCCATGAGCACGAAGGAGTGCACCATGCGCACGACCCCGACCGTCATCGGCGCCGCAGCCGTCACCCTGGCGCTCGCCGCCTGTGGCGCTCCCAGCGAGCAGGCCGCCAGCGAGGCCGCCGAGGCCGGGGCGCTCCGGATCGGGGTGAGCCCCGTGCCGCACGGCGACATCCTCACCTTCATCGACGAGAACCTCGCCGAGGAGGCCGGGCTGGACCTGGAGATCCAGGAGATCTCCGACTACAACACCCCCAACGCGGCCCTGGCCGAGGGGGAGCTGGACGCCAACTACTTCCAGCACCGCGCCTTCCTCGCCGAATGGCAGGAGAACGGCCCCGACGCCGAGTTCTCCTACGTCACCGACGTGCACATCGAGCGCCTCGGCCTGTACTCCGAGAGCGTCGAGTCCCTGGAGGACCTGCCCGAGGGTGCCGAGATCGCGGTCCCCAACGACCCCGCCAACCTCAACCGCGCCCTGCGCATCCTCGAGGCCGAGGGTCTCGTGACGGTCGATCCGGAGGCCGGGGAGTCCGCCACCGAGAACGACATCACCGACAACCCCCAGGGTCTCGTCGTCATGCCGCTGGAGGCCGCCCAGCTGCCGCGCTCCATCGCCGACGTGGACGCCGCGATCGTCAACGGCAACTACGCGATCGAGGCCGGGCTGACCGAGGACGCCAACGTCCTGGCCTGGGAGCCCGAGGGTGAGGACTACGTCGAGACCTACGCCAACGGCCTGGTGACCCTGGCGGAGAACGCCGAGGACGAGCGGATCCTCCAGCTGGTCGAGCTCCTGCACGACGAGCGGGTCCTGGAGTACGTCGAGAACACCTGGCAGGGCGTCGTCCTGCCCGTCGACGCCGACGGCGCGGTGGTGAAGGACGAGGACGTCGTCGAGACGGATTAGGGACCGTTGCCCGGAGCGGTCGCTCCAGGCGCCCGAACAGAGTGAGTGCCGCGCCGTCAGGCGCCGGTTGAGGGTGTCCGCTCCGCCGCGGAGCGGTCCCTCGGGCGGTGGCGGGCGACGGGCGGGCCGAAGCCAAGCGGCAGGCCCACGACGAACACAGTCCCACAGCGTCCCCGCGAGGGTGGTGGAGCCGGTCGGCTCCACCACCCTCGCGTCGTGTTCGGGGCGGGTCGGCACTCCCGTGCGGGGCGGGTGACACGGATCACTCTCCTGGTGGCGTGGGAGGCGCGTGGTACGGGAGAGTGCGTTCGGTGACCAATGGTCGGGGTGTCGTCCTCGCCAGTGCGCCTGAACTGCGGTTTTCTTCGGTTGTGGGGTTACTCCGGGTGGCCGCGCGCCGTCGTTCGGGCTGGTCGTCGCGGTCCGGGGGCTTCCGCGCCCGGCTTCCACAAAACCTACTTATTAAGTAGAGTTTCGTCAGACCTCGACAGCGGCCGGAAAGGGGCCTCCTCTCATGCGACCGCCCTCGCGCCCGACGGGAGTGCTCGCGGCCTGCCTGGCCCTGGCCATGGCCGTCACCGGCTGTGGGGCGCTCACGGAGGACGACGGCCCCTCCCTGACGCTCGGCTACTTCCCCAACGTCGCCCACGCCCCGGCCATGGTCGGTGTGGAGCGGGGCACCCTGGCCGACGCCCTCGGCGACGGCGTCGACTTCGACACCCGGGTGTTCAACGCGGGGCCGGACGCGATCAACGCCGTCTTCTCCGGGGAGGTCGACGTCGCGTTCGTCGGCCCCAACCCCGCCGTGAACGGCTGGGCCCAGTCCGAGGGGCAGGGGCTGCGCGTCATCGCCGGGGCGGCCTCCGGAGGGGCCGGCCTCGTCACACGCGACGACATCACGAGCGTCGACGACCTGCGCGGCGCCACCGTCGCCAGTCCGCAGCTCGGCAACACCCAGGACGTCGCCCTGCGCGCGTTCGCCGACGAACAGGGGTGGGACGTGGACACGGCCGGAGGCGGCGACCTGTCCATCCTCCCGCAGCCGCCCGCCGAGATCGTGGACGCCTTCGAACTCGGCGAGATCGACGGCGCCTGGCTGCCCGAACCCCACCTGAGCCGTCTGCTCACCCGAGGCGACGCCCACCTGCTCGTCGACGAGGCCGACACCTGGGCCGAGACCGACGGCGCCTTCGTCACCGCACACCTGGTGGTCGGCTCCGAGTTCCTCGCCCGCGAGCCCGACCTGGTCGAGGACCTGCTGCGCGGCCACCTGGAGACCGTCGACTGGATCAACGCCCACCCCGAACGGGCCCGGCGCGTGGCGGGCGACCACCTGGAGGGGCTCACCGGGTCCCGGCTGTCGGACGAGGTCACCGAAGCCGCCTTCGACCGGATCGCCTTCACCGTCGACCCCGTCGCCCCGTCGCTGTTCACCGGGGCCGAGCGGGCCGAGGCCGTCGGCCTGCTCGACCCCGTCGACCTGACCGGAATCTACGCCCTGGACCCGCTCGACGGCCTCCTCGCGGAGGACGGCCGCGACCCGGTCTCCGGGCTGGAAGGCTGATGAGGCCCATGACCACCATCACCGACACCCCGACGCGCGTCAGCGCCGTGGAGGTCGACACGATCTCCAAGGTCTTCGGCGAGGGCGCGGGCTCCGTGACCGCCATCGACGGTATGTCCGTCTCCGTCGGCGAGCACGAGTTCCTGTCCATCGTGGGCGCCTCCGGATGCGGCAAGAGCACCCTGCTCTCCCTGGTGGCCGGGCTGGACCGGCCCACCACCGGCAGCGTGGACACGGCGGGCCACAAGGTGGCGATGATGTTCCAGGAGGCCGCGCTCTTCCCGTGGCTGACCGTGGGCGCCAACATCGAGGTCCCCATGAAGGTCAACGGCCTACCCAAGGCCGAGCGCCGCGAGCGTGTCGCCGAACTCCTGGAACTGGTCCGGCTGACCGGGTTCGCGCGCAAGCGCCCCCACGAGCTCTCCGGCGGCATGCGCCAGCGCGTGGCCATGGCCCGCGCCCTGGCCCAGGACGCGGACGTCCTGCTCATGGACGAGCCCTTCGGCGCCCTGGACGCCATGACCCGCGACATCCTCCACGACGAACTGGAGCGCATCTGGCAGGAGCGGCGGCTCACGGTCCTGTTCGTCACCCACAACGTCCGGGAGGCGGTGCGCCTGGGCGACCGGGTCGTGCTGCTCTCCAGCCGCCCCGGCCGCGTGATCGACGAGTTCCCGGTGGAGGGCGAGCGCCCCCGCCGGATCGACTCGGCGCTGATCGCCGGCCAGGCCGCGGTGATCACCGACCGACTCCGCCAGGAGGTCTCGCGCCATGCCTGACACCGACACCCGGGACCGCCAGGTCCAGGGCCTCGACGCGCTCGAACTCCAGCCCGAGCGCGGCCGACGCGGCGCGGGCGAGGTCGCGCGGCGCGTCTGGTCGGCGGCCTGGCCCAAACTGGCCGCCGTGGCCGTCGTCCTGGTCGCCTGGCAGGCGGTCGTGTGGTCCGGATGGCGGTCGGAGTGGGTCTTTCCCGGGCCGGACCGGGTGCTGCCCGTCCTGTCGCGGGAGGTCACGTCCGCCGAGTTCTGGGAGGCCGTGGGCGTCACCATGCGGCGCGCCCTGACGGGCTTCGCCCTGGCGCTGGTGGTCGGGGTCCTCGTCGGCGTGGCGGTGGCCCAGGTACGCACGCTGCGCGTGGCGATCGGGTCGCTGATCACGGGCCTGCAGACCATGCCGTCCATCGTCTGGTTCCCCTTCGCGATGCTGCTCTACGGCATCAGCGAGTCGGCGATCATGTTCGTGATCATCCTGGGCGCGGCGCCGTCCATCGCGGGCGGCCTGGTCTCCGGCATCGACTACGTGGCGCCGTCGCTGCTGCGGGCCGGGCAGGTGATGGGGCTCCGGGGGGTCCAGCGGTACCGGCTGCTGATC
>NZ_ANBC01000098.1 GCF_000341125.1 Nocardiopsis lucentensis DSM 44048
AAGCAGGGCTGGGCCTTCGCCTGGCGGTCGCTGATGGCGGGTGAGCTGCTGGTCATCATCAACCAGCAGAACTCGATCGGCTGGGCGCTGAGCCAGGCCCGCCAGCTCAACGACGCCGAGCGCCTGCTGAGCTACGTCATCGTCGTGCTCGTCGTCGGCATCCTCATCGACGTCTTCTTCAGCTGGGCGGACCGCTCCCTGCGGCGCCGGTGGGGGCTGGCCACGGCCTGAGCGGCTCGACACCCGGTCCCGTCCCCTCCACGACACAC
>NZ_ANBC01000099.1 GCF_000341125.1 Nocardiopsis lucentensis DSM 44048
GCTGCCTCAGACCTCGACCTCGGCTCCGGTCTCGGCCCTCAGCCCGACGGACTCGATGCCCGCCAGCAGGGCGAGCTCGTCGTTGACGGACGTGTCACCGGTAGCCCCGCAGGCGCCCAGCAGGGCGCCCTCGGCGTCACGGATGAACACGCCGCCGGGGACGCTGAGCACCCGGCCCTGGGCCAGGGTCGCGACCGAGGTGAAGAACTCCGGTGAGGACTCCGCCCGGGCGGCGATCGCCCGGTTGTTCATCCCGAGTCCGAGCACGCCCCAGGCCTTGGCCACGGCGAGGTCGGGTCGGAGCAGACCCGAGCCGTCCTGACGGGCCAGGGCGACGAGGACGCCGCCCGGGTCCAGGACGGCGACGGTCAGTGGCTGGAGGTCGTTGGCGGCCGCGTGCTTCACGGCTCCGTCGATCAGTCCCTGAGCCTGCTCCAGAGTGATGGCCACCAGGCGCATTCCCTTCGTTCGGGTCTCCCGGGGGAGACGTCGGCGTCGTGCCACCCACGGAGATGTCGATCCCCCGTGCCGCCCTCCGGACACCGGGTGCTCGGCCCGACACTCGGAGGGTTGTGATGGTCACCACACGAGGCTAATGCATGCTAAATCAGTAGTGAATGTGGGGATACGCCTGATTCCTCCGCCGGGAAGTGGGCGACCTTCGTGGGAAACTCCAGGTCCGGTGGCCAAGAGCCCCCACCAGC
This sequence comes from Nocardiopsis lucentensis DSM 44048, assembly GCF_000341125.1. GTDB lineage: Bacteria > Actinomycetota > Actinomycetes > Streptosporangiales > Streptosporangiaceae > Nocardiopsis > Nocardiopsis lucentensis. The sequence continues at coordinate 705 of NZ_ANBC01000099.1, forward strand.
CTCACCGGTCACATCAGTCCCAGCCTCAGGGCGCGTCGAGTGCGCGCACGGGTGCGGCCGCGCGGGCGTCGTAGCGCTCGCGCGCCTCGGTGATCTCGGCCATGTGCTCCTCCGCCCACACCCGGCAGGACTCCATGAGTATGCCCAGGTCCCGTCCGAGGGGTGTCAGGGAGTACTCCACCTGCGGCGGGGTGGTGGGGAACACCCGGCGCTCCACCAGGCCGGCGCGCTCCAGGTCGCGCAGGGTCCGGGTGAGCATCTTCTGGGTGATGCCGTCCAGGCGGCGGCGCAGCGCGCCGAAGCGCATGGGTTCGCCCGCGATCGCGCCCACGACGAGGCACACCCACTTGCTGGACAACAGGTCGAGGACGTCGCGAGAGGCGCAGTTGCGGAGATAGGCATTCGCTCCGCCGTGTTCTCGCATTTCAGGGGTGGTATACACGAGGTACCTACCGTACTTTCAAGTGCCTTCTATACATCGGATACCTTATCCGGAAGGCTCGGGGACATGACAGAGCAGATGCGCATCGTTCAGCAGCAGACACTGGGTGGCCCCGAGGTCCTGGAGGTCGCCCGAGTACCCGTCCCCGACCTGGGCGCCACCCGAATCCTGGTGCGCGTGCACGCCGCGGGGGTCAACCCCGTCGACTGGAAGCTCCGGCAGCACGGGTACTGGCTCACGCCGCCCTTCTCTCAAGGGTTCGACGTCTCGGGCGTGGTCGTGGCCGTCTCCCAGGGGTCGAGCCGGTTCTCGGTCGGTGACGAGGTCTACGGGATGCCGAACTACCCGGACGTACCCGACGCCTACGCCGACTACGTGTCCGCCCCGGCTCGGCGCTTCGCGCGCAAACCCGACGGACTCGACCACGTCCAGGCCGCCGCCCTCCCGCTGGCCGCGCTCACCGCCTGGCAGGCGCTGGTCGACACGGCCGGAGTACGGGACGGTCAGCGCGTCCTGGTACACGCGGCCGCGGGCGGGGTGGGCCACCTGGCGGTGCAGATCGCCAAGGCCCGGGGCGCCCACGTCATCGGCACGGCCAGCGCGGCCAAACACGGGGTGCTGCGGGAACTGGGCGCCGACGAGCTCGTGGACTACACCTCCGTCGACTTCGCCGAGACGGTCGGCGACGTCGACGTCGTGCTCGACGCCATCGGCGGCGACTACCTGGACCGGTCGCTGCGCGTTCTCCGGCCGGACGGGGTGTACGTCGGCGTGTCCAACCCGCTCGACCAGGAGATCATCGTCGAGAGGGCCGCCGCCGCGGGCGTGCGCGGCGCCACCGTCTGCGTCGAACCCGACCACACCCAGCTGGAGGAGATCACCGCCCTCGTGGAGGCCGGGAAGCTGCGACCCGTCGTGAGCGGGACCTTTCCCCTGGAGGAGGCCGCCAAGGCGCACGAACACAGTCAGTCCGGACGCACCACGGGCAAGGTCGTCCTCACCCTGACCTGAGGTCGACCCCTGGCCCGACGGGTCCACGCCCGTGCACGCCCCGCGCGGACCGCCGTACCGGCGTCCGCGCGGGGCGTTCGCGCTCAGGTGTGCACGAGCGGAGTGTCCACCAGGTGTTCGGCGAGGAACCAGGCCTCGAGCTCGTTGGTGCGGATGACGTCGGAGACCAGTACGTCGTTGGTGCCGTCGTCCCCGTTCTCCTGGCACCGGGCCGCCGCGTCGTGGGCGTCCTCCAGGATGGTCTCGTGCGCCTCCAGCAGGCGGGACAGCATCGCCGGGACCTCCTCGACGCCGTTGGGCGGGCGCGGGACGTTGGTGATCTCGGCGACGTGCCGCGGGTCCCCGATGGCCACGCCGCCGAGGGTCTGGATGCGCTCGGCCACCGTGTCGATCAGCTCGGCCTGCTCGTCGGCGTGCTTGTCCATCAGAAGGTGCAGTTGGTAGAAGGTCTGTCCCCGCATCAACCAGTGGTGCTTCTTGTACAGCGCGTGCAGGATCTGCGTGTCCGCGAGTACCTGGTTGAGCCGCTGGCACGAGTACATGCGCGTGTTGTAGGACATGCCCACCGGGAGTTGGCGGACGGTGCCGTACTCCTGGATCTCGTTCCCCTTCTGGTGCAGCCACGGCTGGCTGCTCCGGGGTTTGGGCGTCGCACTCGCACGCTCTTGGGTGGTCACGGCTGGTTCCCCCTCCGGATCGGGTCGTTCGGAGCGCGCACGGACGCGCCCCGGGAGCCAGTCTCGGACACCGACCGTCGACGGAAGAGAAAGCACACACCATCCCCGGGCAAGGCTCACCGATTTTATGCCGGGGGCGCCTCGGTCCGGCGGGTCCGCGCGGTTGCCCCTGTTGTGGGAACGCTCTTTCCTCGCAGCGGCGGCCGGAGTGTCCTCTGCGTCTCCGAGAGCGGCGGCGCGGTGGCCGACCGCGTGGACACCGCCGACACCGGCGACATCACCTGGAACAACAGTCAGGGCGACACCCGCTGGCTCCGTCGAGCCAGTGGACCCGGAGTTGCCGGAACGCCCTCCGTCGGCCCCGGGCCCGCGCGAGCGGCTGCCCCCACCGGGAGTTCCCTCCCAGCGACCTGCCCCGGGTCCGTCAGGGCGTGTCGAAGCGCACCGGGAGGGCGAACAGGCCGTGCATGATCATGCTCGGCCACCACCGCAGGTCCTCCTCGGGTGCGGCGAGCCGCAGTCCGGGCAGTCGGTCCAGGACCGCGTTCACCGCCACACGCGCCTCCATTCGGGCCAGCTGGGCGCCCACGCAGTAGTGCGCACCGTGTCCGAACCCCAGGTGCGACTCGCCCCGTTCGGGGTCGAAGACATCCGGGTCGTCGTAGCGCTCCGGATCCCGGCCCGCGGCCAGCAGCGACACCAGCACGGGTTCCCCCGCCTCCAGCGCGACGCCGCCGACGGTGGTGGCGGTCCGGGGGAAGCGCCAGGTGGCGTTCTGGAGAGGGCTCTCCAGCCGCAGTGTCTCCTCGATGGCCGGGCCCACCAGGTCGCGGTCCCGGCGCAGCCGCTCCAGGTGCTCGGGGGCGCGCAGCAGGGACAGGAACAGGTTGCCGAGCAGCGCGACGGTCGTCTCGTGTCCGGCCACCAGCAGCAGGAACGCCGTGGAGGTGACCTCGTCCCGGGTGAGGTGGCCCGACCTGTGCGCCTCCACCAGGTCGCCGAGCAGGTCATCGGCGGGCTCGGCGAGGCGGGCGTCGACCAGGCGGCCCAGGTAGTCGTCGAACCAGTCCGTGGTGGTCCCGATCGCCGCGATCTCCTCGGGCGCGGAGGCGTCGATCACGGCGGCGCGGCGGTGGAACTCGGCCCGGTCCTCGGGCGGGACACCGAGGATGTCGCAGATGATGGCGATCGGCAGCGGGGAAGGCCGATCGCGTACCAGGTCCGCCTCGGACGAGGCCGCGATCCGGTCGAGGAGGCCGGCCGTCACCCGTTCGGCGCTCTCCACCAGGGTCCGGACCCGGCGCGGGGTGAAGGCGCCCCCGGCCACCTTGCGCAGGCGCGTGTGGTCGTCGCCGTCCACGTTGACCATGCTGCGCACGAGGCTGGGCCGGTGGTCGAAGGGCAACCCCATCCGGGCCCCGCGCCACACCTCGTTGCCCCGGGCGGGGTCTTTGAGCATGTCGGGATCGGCCAGGACGGCGCGGGCGTCCTCGTGGCGGGTCACCAGCCACGCCCAGGCGCCTCCGGGCAGCTCCATCCGGTGTACGGGGGAGTGTTCGCGCAACCAGCGGTAGGCGGGGTGCGGGTCGGCGTCGAACGCCGGGCCGTGCAGGGGAGGGGGAGCAGAGGCGGACATGCCGTACCTTTCATGCCGTGGCGGGATCCTTCGGGTCCTACCCCGCGCTCCCGGCGGGCGAACCGCCCTCAGCGCGCGATCGCGCAGGCGGTCTCCAGGACGAACCGGGGCCAGGGGCGGTGGGGGTCGTGCCCGGTCAGCTCGCGCACCCGGCGCAGCCGGTAGCGGAGGGTCTGGGGATGGACGTGCAGGGTGTCGGCCGCCGTGGTGGCCGCGCCCTCGCGGAAGTAGACCCGCAACGTCTGGAGCAGGTGCCGGTGCGCGTCCGACAGCAGCGGCCCCAGCACCGCGCCGCGGAGGGCCTCAGGAGTGACCGGTCCGCCGTTGAGCAGCGCCAGGACACACGCGTCGGCCTCGCCCAGCAGCCCGTTCCCGCCGAACGCGTGCGGGGGCGCGGTCTCCACGGCGTCGTCGGCCAGACGGTAGGCGGACGTCATGTCGGTGAGGGCTCGCGGGGCCAGCACGCAGGCCCGCCAGGGGCGGTCCCCGAGGGCCGCGGTCACACGGTCGACGGCCTCGGGGGACACCAGCAGCACCACCCGGCCGGACCGGGTGGTCGTCAGCGCGTCGGCGCGACCGACCTCGTCCAACAGGTCCATGCCCGCCGAGGCCGCACCGCCCCGCTGCGGGTGCCCCTCCTCCGGGCCAGGTTCGGCCACCACCAGTACGCCCGGGTCGGGCGGGGAGATGCCGAGGGTGCGGGCCCGGTCCCGGATCGCGCCGAGGGAGGCCTGGCGGCCGATCAGGAGGTCATCGAGGAACACCCGGCGCGCCCGCTCCACGTCCGCGTCCAGGTGGCGGGCCGCCTCGGTGTGGCCCGCCAACAGGTGCTCGGAGATCTGGTCGAGCGAGGTCAGCCACAGTTCGCTCAGGGCGAACACGTCCGCGGCGCTCACCCGGTCACCGGCCAGTTCCGAGAGCAGGCGCACCGCCGCGGCCGACCCCACCCGGTGCGCCCGGACCACCGCCCCGATGGAGCGGCCGGCGGGCGCNNNCCTCCGGGAGGCGCACCGCACCGTCCACCCACAGCTCCAGCGAACGGGTCACCAGCCACGCGACGATGGCGCGGACCTCGGCGAGCTGTGACCCGTGCAGCCCCCGGTAGGCGGGCACCTCCGCGTACACCGCGTCGACGATCCGGCCGACCAGGTACGCGCGGTCCCTGGACAGTTCGGCGCTGACGTCGGCGCGCTGCTCACGGCCCATCGGCCCACCTCCGCTTCGGGATCGACCAGGGTAGCGGTCCGACGCGGGTCCGACGGTAAAAAGCCCGTGGTCCAGCGGGGCGGCACCCGGGAAAGCCGTGGCGGCGTGGCAGTATGCGGTCAGGGCAGGCCCGACGGGGGAAGGGGAGAGATGACGGTTCCCGACGTTACTCTGAGTAACGGTGTGCGCATGCCGCAGCTGGGTTTCGGTGTGTGGCAGGTGTCCGACGACGCGGTGGTGGACGCCGTGGCGACCGCCCTGGAGACGGGGTACCGCAGCATCGACACGGCCGCGGCGTACGGCAACGAGCGGGGGGTCGGGGAGGCGCTGAGCCGGGCGGAGCTCGACCGCGACGACGTGTTCGTCACCTCCAAGCTGGCCAACCCGGAACAGGGCTACGACCACACCCTGCGGGCCTTCGACGCCAGTCTGGAACGCCTGCGCCTGGAGACCCTGGACCTGTACCTCATCCACTGGCCGCTGCCCAGGCGGGACCTGTACGTGTCCACGTGGAAGGCGCTGGAACGGCTGTACGCCGACGGGCGGGTCCGCGCCATCGGGGTGTGCAACTTCCAGGTGGAGCACCTGGAGCGGGTCATGGAGGAGGGCGGTATCACGCCCATGGTCAACCAGATCGAGCTGCACCCGCTGCTCATCCAGCGGTCGATGCGCGAATTCGACGCCAAGCACAACATCGTCACCGAGGCGTGGAGCCCCCTCGGCCAGGGCAAGCTCCTCGACCACCCGACGGTGACCGCGGTCGCCGACGAACTGGACCGCACCCCGGCTCAGGTGCTGCTGCGCTGGCACATCCAACTGGGCAACGTCGTCATCCCCAAGTCGGTGACCCCCGAGCGGATCCGCTCCAACTTCACGATCTTCGACTTCGAGCTCTCCGAGGCGGACATGGACCGCATCAGCGGGCTCGACACGGGCAGCCGGTTCGGCCCCGACCCCGACGAGTTCGACGGCGAGTAGGCGTTCGGACCCGGACCGGGTGTCCGGGACCGCTACGCCCCGTGCAGCTCGCGACGCTTGCGCGCACCGGCCAGGACGGCGTCGGTGCCCTTGCGCCGGACCCGGTCGACGTAGACGGCACCCCCGATGAAGATCGCGGCGATCAGCGCCAGGGCGGCTACGAGGGCGGCGGCGGACAGCAGGAAAGTGATCGACATGCGCTCATCGTAGCCGCACGTCCGACGGTGTCCCCGGGAGGGGTGGCCGCGGTCGTGTCGGACCGGCCGCGGTGGGTGGGACGTGAACCTTGAGGGGACGCCGATGGACCGGACACCGCACCAGATCGTCAATCCGCTGTCTCTGGCCGAACCGGTGGGCTTCTCCCACGCCCTCCTGGTCACCCCCGGCCGTACCGTCCACGTGGGCGGGCAGACCGCGCGCCGTCCGGACGGAGGGGTGGTCGGCGACACGGTGGTGCAGCAGTTCGACCAGGCGCTGGCCAACATGGTCGAGGCCCTGCGCTCGGCCGGGGCCGAGCCCGCTCACGTGGTCAACATGTGTGTGTACACCACGGCCGTGCCCGCCTACCGGGTCAACCTGCCCACCCTGGGCTCGGTCTACCGTCGCCATATGGGGCGCTACTACCCGCCGATGGCCGTGGTGGGCGTGACCGGACTGCTGGACGCCGATGCCCTCGTGGAGTTGGTGTGCACCGCCGTGATCCCCCGGGGCGAGGACACCGACCTGCTGGAGGCGGCCGAGGCGCGGGAGTTGGTCGAGGAGGTCGAGGACAGCCTGGAGGTGAACCCCTTCGTCGTGCCCGACCGCGCCTAGCGGGCGGACCGGGAGACGTGCTCGGGAGGTCAGTCCGGTCGGACCCGCCCGGTCGGCTCCGACCGGGTCCGCCCGCCGGAGCCCCTCCCGCCGCCGAACACGAGCACCACCGCCACCGCGCACACGGCCATCCCGGCCAGGGCTCCGGCACCCACCGGCTGCCCGAACACGGCCCACGCCCACACGAGCGTGGTCGGTGGGGTGAGGTACAGCAGCGCCGATACCCGGGCCACGCCGGACCGGGCCAGGTTGGCCCAGTAGAGCCCGTGGCCGCCCAGCGTCGACAGCACCACGACCCAGACGACCGCGCCCCAGAACCCGGGCGCCGCGGGCGGAGCCGGCGTGTCCGTCGCGGCGGCCAGGCCGGTGAAGAGCACGGCGCTCACCGCGCACTGCACGGCCAGCGCCGACACCAGGGTGCCGCGGGGGCGGGCACGCCGTTCCACCAGCGTCGCGGCGACCAGTGCCAGCATCGCGCCGAAGGGCAGCGCGTACGCCCACCAGGGGGCCGCGTCGGCGCGGGACAGGTCCGCGCCCACCACGAGCGCGACACCGCCGATCCCCACCGCCAGCCCCACCAGCTGCCGGGGGCGCACGCGCTCGCCCAGCAGGGG
>NZ_ANBC01000100.1 GCF_000341125.1 Nocardiopsis lucentensis DSM 44048
CCCGCCGGGACCCCGAGTTCCGCGGCGGCGAACACCCCGTACAGGAAGCCGGCCTGGGCCAGGGCGCCCAGTACGGCCTGCACCGCCAGGTGCCGGCGTGACAGCCGTTCCCCGCGCCAGAGGCACCAGGCCGCCAGTGGGACGGCGACGATGACGAAGCGCCAGGCCAGCAGTGTGGTCGCGGGCGCGTGGGGGGTGCCCAACTCGGCGCCGACGAAACCGGAGCTCCACATCACGACGAGTCCGGCGGCGAGCGGGAACGGTGGCGGTGAGCGCGGCACGGCGACCTCCTCCGGGACCTCTCAGGGGTGTCTCCGCGAGGTAACCACACCGGTGGGTATACTCGCGATGCAGAGTGACCCGAGCCACGGAGCCGAAGGAGTACCCCCATGACCGTGACCGCGACCAAGCCGCTCACCCCCGCGGCGCGCAGGATCCTCGCCGTCGCGAGCGAGCTGTTCTACTCACGCGGGATCAACACGGTCGGCATGGAGCTGGTCGCGGAACGGGCCAGCGTGACCAAGAAGACCATCTACGACCGGTTCGGTTCCAAACGGGAGCTCGTCGTCGCCTATCTGCGCGCCCGTGACGAGCGCTGGCGCGCCTACCTCACCGATTACCTGACCGGGGCGCACACGCCGCACGCCCGCGTCATCGCCACGTTCGACGCCCTGCACTCGTGGATGGGCAGGGAGAACCCGCGCGGTTGCGCGATGGTCAACGCCTACACCGAGCTGGCCGACCCCGAGCACCCCGGTAGGGCGGTGGCCGAGGGACAGAAGCGCTGGCTACGCGATCTGCTCACCGGGTTCGTCGCGCAGGCGGGAGCGGACGACCCCGCCGCGCTCGCCGAGTCCCTCGCCATGCTGCACGAGGGAGCGGTCGTGGCGCGCAGCGTCCTCGGCGAGACCAACGCGGCCCTGACGGCGCGCGCCGCCGCGGAGACCCTCATGAGCGCCCACGGGATCGCCGGAGACGTCCCCCGGCAGAACGGTCAGAGGTAGCCGAGGCGGGACAGCTCGACGGCGGCGACCTCGTTGACGTCCCCGTGCTCGTCGCGGGAGAGCCGGTCGCGCCACCGGCCCACGTTCCAGGCGCGCGTGTCCATCAGCTCAGTGGCCGACACGCGCGCGCCGGTGAACGCGCGCAGCCGCCGCGCGGTCGCCACCTCCCCGCCCCGGACGTCCTCGTAGCGCACCGTCATGAGCTGGTCCTCGCCGATCGCCTGGCGCAGCCGCGCGTGCATCCGCACGGCGCCCCGCCAGCGCATCGCGCACTTGACCGCGTCGGAACCGTCCCGGAACGCCTCCAGGTCCGACTCCTCCTCCAACCCGAAGAAGTCGTTGGGAAACTCGTGGTCGGCCGACATCAGACCGGGCTTGAGCCAGGCGAGGGCGCGCTCGTCGTCGAGCATGCCCGCGACGACGTCCCGGCCGTCCCTGATGACCTGCACGAACAGGGCGTCGGGAAAGGCCACGTGCAGGGCCTTCGCGCAGAACAGCAGGTCGGGGCTGGCATCGCCGTACCGCTGGGCGTCGGCACTGTGCTCACAGGGCTCGGCCGAGGCGTTGGCGGGCACGCGCGCGTACGGGCCGGGGCACCGGGGGCAGGTCAGGGGGGTGAGCTGCCACGCCTCGGCGTAGGCCTCGCGCAGCAGGCTCGCCGTTCCCGACACCTTCTCCTGGGCGAGGGAGGGCCGTCGGGCGACGGCGTGGACGGCGTTGAGCACCCCGGAGGACCCCGCTCCGATGTGGAATCCCGGGGCACGCGCGAGGGCGAGGGCGATCTCGGGGACACCGGAGTGGGGCGCGCCCAGAACGAACACGGGGCGCCGCACCGTGGTCCGGTTGACCACGAGGATGTAGGACGGCTGCTTCATGGCTGTGTCGATTTTCGCACCCTTCGCCCGCATCGTGTGCATCGGCAGGGTATTCCACCTGTGCGTCCCACACGTTCCTCGAGGCTACGGAGTTCTGGTGCCCATCGTGGAGCCCCGAGGGCAACGCCGGAGGCAAGAAGTCTCAACGTCGCTGCAACAATGGAGTATGGCCTCCACCACCACCGACACCACACCGCTGGCCGATCCCGAGGGGTTCGAGCAGGCCGCCGACCTGCTGGCCGCCGCCTCGCGCGTCACCGTGCTCACGGGTGCGGGCGTGTCCACGGACTCGGGCATCCCCGACTATCGGGGCCCGAACGGCCTGTGGACCAAGGATCCGGCCGCGGAGGCCATGGCCGACTTCGACAGCTACATGGGCGATGTCGACGTGCGCCGGCAGGTGTGGCTGCGGCGCCGGGCGCACCGGATCTGGGAGGCCGAGCCCAACGCCGCGCACCGGGCCTTCGCCGCGCTGGAGGCCACCGGCAGGCTCCGGGCGCTCATCACCCAGAACATCGACGGACTGCACCAGAGCGGCGGGATGCCCGCCGACCGGGTCATCGAGGTGCACGGGACCATGCTGTGGGTCGTGTGCATGAGCTGCGGCCTGCGCACCCCGAGCCCGGACGTCCTGGCGCGGCTGGACGAGGAGTCCGACCCCCGGTGCCTGGAGTGCGGCGGCATCCAGAAGTCGGACACGATCTCCTTCGGGCAGCGGCTGGACCCGGAGGTCGTCGAGGCGGCGGCCCGGGCCGCCCGCGAGTGCGACGTGTTCCTGGCGGTGGGTACCTCCCTGACCGTGCACCCGGTGGCCGGGCTGTGCGACGTGGCGATGATGGCCAGGGCCGGTCTCGTCGTCGTCAACGCCGAGCCGACCCCCTACGACGACTTCGCCAGCGCCGTCCTGCGCGACCCCATCGGCACGGTCATCCCCGCTCTCGTGCGCCGTGTCGTGGAGGCTGCGCGGAGTTGAGGCCGACCTCGTCCGCCGGGATCCGCTGAGGGGTGTTCTGCCCCGGGCCGTCGCTCCCTCCGGGCGGCGGCTGCTCGGCGCGCCGGGCAGCCCGTTTCGCCCCGTCGCCCCCGTGCTTGTTCTTGGCGACCTTGCGTTCCTTCCTGGTGCGCTTCGGCTCCTGTGGGCTGGTCTCGGGCTTCGGCCCGGCGGTGTCGGCGGTCCCGCCGACTTCGGCGGGATTCGCGTCCTCGACCAGCGCGCGGACCCTGGCCAGATCCGTGTCGGACACGTGGGGAGCCAGGGCCCGCAGGACCGGCTCCACCGACTCCGCGCACAGCCGGGGACCGGTCACGACGGACCGCACACCGTTGAGGAAGTCGTTCAGGACGCGCGGCAGGACCATGTGCAGGTCGGAGTCGCCGGGCGTGTGGGCCAGGTCCTCCACCGCCTGGGTGAGCACCAGCAGTTCGCGACGGCCCAGGGCGTTCGTGAGCAGCAGCCGTCGGTAGGTGGTGAGGCGTTTGCCGGGGTCGACCGTCGCGGGTTCGAAGCGCAGCCGCATGACCTCGTGCATCTCGGACCAGGGACCCTCGTCGTCCGGCCCCCGGAACCAGGTGCCGAGGTCGGTCGAGACGTGTCGCAGGTACGGCAGCGACCCGAGCGTGAACCGCGCCGCCGTGCCGTTGACCCGCATCGCCGCCGACCGCAGGAGGCGCGACGTGACCGAGTCGAAGGGCACGGTGACGCCGTAGGGGTCGACGACGTCGACACGGAAGTCTTCGCCCACCCGCAGCTCGAACCCCACGCACTCGCCCACGTCCACGGGGGAGCCGTCCTCCACGCCGATCACCGTGCGCACCCCCTCCTCGCCCCAGCCGTCGAGGTGGCGTACCCGCAGGGTCGACAGGATGCTGAACCACTCCGCGCCGGGCAGGGTCCGCCACAGGGTGGTGCTGTGTTGCAGGGCCTGGTCGGGTTCGGCTGCGTCGGGGAACAACTCGCGGGCGTCCACGGGGTCCTCGCGCACGAGACACAGCAGGATGACCAGGTTGCTGGTGTAGTTGGCCTCGCGCTGGGTCAGCGGAAGCCGCACGGGCTCGTACTCGGTGTGGGAGCGGTTGGGGGCAGGGAAGGGGGCCTCCTGGAACAGCTCGACGAGGAGTGCCCCGTACTCGGCGCGCAGCTCCGGGTCCTCGGCCAGGCGGTGTTCGACCAGTTCCCGGAGGAAGTCCACGACCCGGTCGCGGCCCCCGTAGCTGGCGAAGGACGACAGGGCGTACAGCTCCCCGTCGTCGGGGCGCGCGCCCCGGCCCCGACGGCGGGAGGAGCGTGCCCGTGACTCCGCCGCCTCCTCCAACGCGGCGACCACCGCCCGGGCCACCAGGTACTCGCCGAACGTCGAGTGCAGGAACTCGAACACGCTCGCCCGACCTTCCGCGGCCCTGGCCCGTGACTCGTGGACGAAGAAGAACCGCCCCAGCACCTGGGCGGCCGGGGCGATCGCGCCGTGCAGGTCGGTGTCGGAGGGGCGAACGGCCGCGTCCGGCATGAGCACGGCCAGGTCCCGGTCCAGCTCGGCGGCGCTCACGCTCTGCCTGCGGCGGGTGAACATCGCCAGGGCGGCGACCTCCAGCCGCCGGAGTTCGTCCTCCACGGCCTCCTCGAAGTCCTCCGGGCTCAGCCCGGACCGGTGCTTGTCCACCTCACGGCGCGCGAACATCCGCAGCAGGCGTTCGTACAGCTCCGTGTTGGACAGGGCCTTGGAGGCGTGCTGGAGCGCGTTGCCGTCGGCGTCGTAGATGAGCAGCATCAGCAGCAGCAACGGCTGCTCGGCCAACTCGCGGTACCGGGTCAGGGTCTTCGGGGCGAGCGGTTCCAGGCCGGACTCGGTGAGGGAACGGGCGTTGGCGCGGTTCCACACGTCCAGCATCCGGGCGATCCGCGCGTCGTCGAACGGTTCCAGGCGCATCACCACGGTGCCGTTGGGGAAGCGGGCGCGGTCGGCCACCACGGTGCGGCTGGTGACGATCACCGCCACCGGCTGACCCATCGCCTCCTGCTGGTGCTGGAACTCCTGGACCCGCTCCAGGTAGTCGGAGCGGTCCACACCGGTCGCCTGGAGGAGTTCGTCGAACCCGTCGAGGATCACCACGGGCAGCGCACCGTCGGCGGAGTCGGCCAGCTCCCGCCAGGACACCCGGGTGTGCAACGTGGCGGCCAGGCCCTCCTCGATCTGCACGTGGATGGGTGCGTTGGGTTGGACCGAGCGCAGCTCCACCCGGACCGGGAGGAAGTCGGAGGCGGGCAGGCGGGCCGCGAGCATCTCGGTGAACTTGGACTTGCCCGAACCGGGGTGGCCCAGAATGACGGTGGGGAACCCGGTCGCGAAGGGATGGACGAGGTGGGCGGCGATGACTGGTTGGAGGTCGTCGATCACCGGCAGCCGTTCCCACCACTCCTCGCCGGAGGGGTTGCCGCTGTGTACCGCGCGCGCCGCCCGGGCGCGCGGCGCGATGTAGGCGTCCTCCAGCGAGGGCAGGACGAGGCCGGGCGGAGCGTCGTCCGAACGCAGCACGGGCTGGCGCAGGACCGCCTGGTACCCGGCGGCGAGCTCCCGGCGCCGCGTGTCCACGTCCCGGTGGGAGCCGATCTCCTCCAACCGCCGCCGCAGGTCGCTCAGCCCCGTGCCGAGGGTCGCGCGGGTGCGGTCGTGTTCGTGGAGGTGCGCCCACATCCCGAACTCGGGGACCTCGGCGGACAGGCGTCGGTAGGACTCCGCGTACCGCTGGGCGGCGCGCTCGGGAACGAGCTCGCGCAACTGTTCGACCAGGGGGTGGGCCTCGGAGGTGACGCCGTGTTCCTCGGCGACGGTCAGCGCGGTCAGCGCGGTCGTGAAGTCCTTGATGAGGAGGTCCGAGGAGACGAGGGGCGCCGGACCCGTGTCCAGGGACAGCGAGGGGACGGCCGATTCACGTCCGAGGGCGCGGTTCACCAGCTCGGCCTGCTCGGCCTTGGTGATCTTCAGGTCGGCGAGGGTGAAGGGGGCGTCCAGCTCCTCCAGGGACTCCTCCAGAGCCTCGAAGAAGGACACCACCGTCAGGATCTGGTGCGCCGCCTCGATCCGCTCCGTCCGCGACATCCGACTCCGCCCCCGGAGCTTGTCGCCGATGCCCTCGATCGCCTGACGCCCCCGGCTCACCAGTTCGCCGCGCAGACCGAACAGGTCCGGTACCCCCACCAGTCCCAGGCCGCCGTCGGTCAGCTTCTCCGCCAGGTCCAGGACCTGCGAGTCGTTCTCGCCGAGCACCTTCAGGGCGTCGGAGTAGGTGAGCTGTCTGGCCAAGGGGGTACCGCCTCTCTCACTGGGGGAGGACACGACCGGACCCGGTGCCGTGCCGGTCACCGGGTCCGCAGGTCAGTGGGGGTCGAGGGTGGGCGCGTTCTCGTTCTCGCGATCGTGTGACGCCTTAGGGCAGCTGCCAGTTCACCGGCTCGGCGCCCTGCTCCCGGAGCATCTCGTTGGTCCGGCTGAACGGCTTGGAGCCGAAGAAGCCGTTGCGGGCCGACAGCGGGCTCGGGTGAGCGGACTCCACGCACGGCACGCCCGGCATCATCGGCCGAAGGTTGCGCGCGTCCCGGCCCCACAGGATGGCCACCAGCGGCTTGCCTCGCTCGGCCAGCGCCCGGATGGCCTGTTCGGTCACGGCCTCCCAGCCCTTGCCGCGGTGCGACCCGGCCTTGCCCGGCGCGACCGTGAGCACCCTGTTGAGCAGCAGCACGCCCTGCTCGGTCCACGGCGTGAGGTCGCCGTTGGACGGCATGGGAGTCCCGACGTCCTCCTGCATCTCCTTGTAGATGTTGCGCAGACTCGCGGGCAGACGCACGTCCGGGGCCACGGAGAAGCTCAACCCCACCGGGTTGCCCGGAGTGGGGTAGGGGTCCTGGCCGACGATGAGCACGCGCACGTCGTCGAACGGCTGCTGGAAGGCGCGCAGGACGTGTTCCCCGGCGGGGAGGTAGGTCCGGCCCTCCGCGACCTCCTGGCGCAGGAAGTCACCCATCGCGGCGATCTGCGGAGCGACCGGCTCCAGGGCCTTCGCCCAACCGCTGTCCATGATTTCGTTCAGATCCCTACTCGGCATGGCCAGAACACTAGCGGCAGACAGCGACAACCACGGCCGCTTCGGGCGATTCGGAGCCCGCCCCGGGGCGGGCTCCGACGAACGGTCAAGGGGGCCGGGATGGTTGACCACATCCGGCCACGAGGTGCTCACACAGCGATACGGGCGATAACTTGGGGTCGTTGTCGCCACACCGGGAGCACGGGGCTCCACAGGGACTAGCGGCATCACGAGGTGAATCACACGTGCGCGTCCGCCGCCTGGGGCTGCACGTCCCCGAACCCGCGGATCCACAGCCGTTCCGGCAGCACCCGCCCTCCCCGCGCGGCGTGCCCCCCTCCGTCTAGGAGCCCGACACCGGACACGCGTCGCCGTCCGTGACGCCGTTCTCCGGTGCCCGCTCCCGAATCCACCGCGCATTCCCTCTCCACGCCGTCGAGGCATTCCGGCCACCCCCCTTGTTCGGCGGCGTGCGGCCACGGGAACCCCGTGTCCGTGTGCGCGGTGTCCCCAGCACGGCCCGTCCGCCATCGCGGGCCGGCCGTCGCGCCCTGAGCACGTCGCCCCGCGCCCACGTTCGCGTTCGCGGCGTCGTGCCCCTCGCCATGGTCACCACCGGCCGAAAGCGCGAAAGCAGGAGGCGCCACCATGGGACCCGCCGTCCCCACGATCACCGTGGCCGAATTCGAGGCCATTCCCTTCACCGTCAACTGCTCCGTCGTCTATGACGAAGGAGAACACCTCCTCGTCGGGGCGAGCCCGGGAAACGGGTACTTCACCCGCGACCGCGTCGCCGCGCTCCTCACCTGGGCACGGCGCCGGTTCGACTCGGTCGACGTCGTCTACGCCGACCGGGAGGTCGACACGATGCTCGTCGCCCTCGGGTACTCCCCGGATCGGGCGCGCCGACGCGCCAACAAGGACATCCGCGCCCTTCACAGACGCATCCTCCAGGGGATCGAGCTCTCCGGCTCCGACGCGCGCTGCACGGCCCTCTCGGAGTTCGAGGGCGATCCCACCTACGTGTCCCTGCGCTCCGACGTCGAGAGGGCCATGCTGGACGACCCGGAGTTCACGGGGGTCTGCGAACGCACGATCCGACGATTCCTCCTTCCCCGAAGCGGCGGCACGGAACCCACCGCGGAGCAGGTGGACGCGGGAATGCGTTATCTGGCCCGCGAGCTGCCGTTCTTCCTCGATACTCCGGCCATTCTCGGTGTCGGTTCCTCGGTGAGTTGCTACCACGTCGAAATGCCGCTGACCGAACTCCTCCTCACCCGGGAGCACGGCCTGCGCGCCGTCGCGTCCCAGGCCTACGCCACCGTCCGACCGTTGCCCGACCAGGGAGTCCGCTGATGACCATCGACCTCACCTTCCCTCTGTCCCGGGACGGGAGGACCGTGCCCGTGGAGTGCTCATGGCTGCGCGAGCACCGGCCCGTCGCCCGGGTCCGCACGATGACCGGGGACCCCGCCTGGCTCGTGAGCACCCACGCGCTGGCCACCGCCGTGTTGGAGGACGAGCGGTTCAGCCTCAAGGAGACCTCGCGGCCCGGGGTGCCGCGGCAGTACGCGCTGACCATCCCGCCCGAGGTCGTCGACAACATGGGCAACATCAACAGCGCCGGGCTCAGGAGCGCGGTGATGCGGTCCCTGCGACCCACCGAGACGCTGGCCGGATGGATGCTCGCCGAGGCGCACGCGCTCATCAACGCCCTCGTCAGCCAGGGGCCGCCCGCGGATCTGCGTGACGGCTTCACCGAACCCTTCTCCGCGGCCCTGCACTGCAAGATCGTCGGTGTGCCCGTCGGGGACTGGCGGAGGCTGATGCAGGGTATCGACGTCGCGTTCCTGACCAGCCCGTCTCCATTCGAGGGCGCCGGGGCCAACTGGAACAAGGACCACGGCTACATGCTCGACCGGCTGCGCTCCGGCCCCCGGTCCGGGCTGCTCGGCGGGTTCGCCGAACTGCGCGCCACCGAGGACGTCGACGACGAGCTGCTGGCCACGGTCGCCGTCTCGCTGTTCGGCGCCGGCGCGGTGAGCACCTCGGCCTTCCTCCTTCACGCGATCCTCGCCCTCGCCGAGCGCCCCGAACTGGTCCGGCGCCTGCACGAGGAGCCCGGGGACGTGCCGCGGGCCGTGGACGAAATCATGCGCTACAACCTGTCCATCGGTGACGCCCTGCCCCGGATCGCCACCGAGGACGTGTGGCTCGACGACACCCTGGTCCGGACGGGCGAGCTCGTGCTCGTCCTGGTGGAGGGCGCCAACCACGACCCGGCCGTGTTCGACCGTCCGGAAGTGATCGACATCGACCGGGAGAAGAACCCGCACCTGGCCTTCGGCGGCGGGCGGCACTACTGCCCGGCGTCCGCGCTGGGCCGCGCCCACGCCGAGGCCGCGCTGACGGCACTGGTCGCCCGGCTGCCGGAGCTGCGGTTGGCGGTGC
>NZ_ANBC01000101.1 GCF_000341125.1 Nocardiopsis lucentensis DSM 44048
ACGGACCGCCGTACGGCGTGGACCATGGGGGCTCCGGGCGGGCTACCCCTGGGCGCGGGCCTCCCACTGGGCCAGGTGGGACCGGACGCGGTCGGTCGCGGGGTGCTGGTCGCCGTGCACCCGCGCGTGGTCGGTCAGCAGCGCGCGGTAGCGCCGTACGGCCTCGGCCGGCTGACCGGAGTGGCCCAGGTAGGCGGCGTGGTAGTGGCGGGCGCGCAGGGTCGTGGGGTCGTCCTCGCCCAGGACGCGGACCAGGTCCGGCAGTAGCGCCTCCAGCAGCCGTACCGACCGCCGCGGCTCGCCCGCCTCGCCGACCTCGAAGGCCAGGTACAGGCGCGTGGTGAGGACCCGGTCGGAGTCCGCGCCGTGGACCGCCACCAGGTCCGGGACCAGGTCGCCGTGCACCCGCGCGGCCAGCCCGTGGTTCCCGGCGCGGCCCGCGTTGGTCGCCAGCTGGTAGCGCGTGGTCAGGGTCTCCGGGTGCTGGGAGCCGTAGGCCCGCATCAGATCGGTGAGCAGCGCGTCCAACCGGGCGACGGCGCTGCGGGGGTCGCCCGCCTTGCCCGTCAGGTAGGCCTCCTGGCGGCGGGCGCGCAGAGTGTCGGGGTGGTCCGGGCCGAACGCCTCCGCCAGTCGCGGCAGGAGGACGCGCAGGTCCTCAGCGGCCTCGGCGACGTGCCCGGCGGAGGCCCGGGCCCGGGCGGCCTCCACCCGTGACTGGAGGCCGCCGATGCCCGTCACCTGGGACGGGGGCCGCGTGTACGCCCGGGTGGGCGGGGCCTGCGTGTACGCCTTGGTGGGGACCAGCGGCCGCCGGCCCGGGGCCGACTCCGGGCGCGAGGGCCGATCGGGGACGGGCGGGAGGAAGGCGCCCAACCGCTCCCTCACCTCCTCCGCGGACGAGGGCCGGGTACCGGGCCGCTTGGCCAGCATCGACGCCACCAGTTCCGACAGCTCCGCCGGAACCTCCGGGCGCGTCTCGACGACGGGGCGCGGCTCGTCCACCACGTGCATGCGCAGGACGGTGAGGGGGTTGGAGTGCTGGAACGGCGGTCTCCCGGCCAGCAGCTGGTACAGGATCGCGCCGAGTGAGTACAGATCACTGGCGTGGTCCACCCGCGCGCCGCTGATCTGCTCGGGCGACATGTACAGCGGTGTGCCGATCACCTGGCCGCTGCGGGTGAGACGGCGGCTGGCCTCGGCGGCCGTCACCGAGGCGATCCCGAAGTCCAGCACCTTGACCGTGCCGTCCGAGGTGCCCTTCTCGACCACCATGAGGTTGCCCGGCTTCACGTCCCGGTGCACGATCCCGGCCGCGTGCGCGGCCCCCAGGCCTGCGGCCGCCTGGGCGGTCAGACCCGCCGCCCGGGCGATCGGCATCGGGCCGCCCTCCCTCAGCACGGCGGTCAGCGACCTGCCCGCGACCAGCTCCATCACCGCGTACACCGCGCCGTCTCCGGAGTCGTCACCGAAGTCGTGCAGGATGACCACGTTGGGGTGGCCCGCCAGCCGGGCGGTCAGCCGTGCCTCGCGGTGGAACCGGGCCACCACCTCGTCGGTGTCGACCCGCCCCGGCCGGATCAGCTTCACGGCCACGGTGCGGTCCAGTCGGTCGTCGACCGCCCGCCAGACCTCGCCCATACCGCCCTGGCCCAGCCGGGTGAGCAGGCGGTAGCGGCCTCCCAGCACCCGTTCCTCGGCCACCGCGGTCCCTTCCGTCCGTTTCCCGTGTCCGACAGCGGCCACCTCGGGTCCGGGACGGCGCACAGGGCATGAGTGTTCGGCGGTCCACGTTACTGTGGTCCCCGTGCCTGTGGGCATCCCGAATCCCCCGTACCCCCCGTGTGGAATGAGTGGCGGAGTAGTGAGCCTCAATCTCTACGTTGGTCCTGACTCACAGCCGGACAAGTATCGCCTGGTCCGATCGGTGGGGCGTGGCGGGGAAGCCACGCTCTACCTGGCGGAGGTCACCCTCGCGGGGCAGACGGAGCCCGTCGTGGTCAAGGTCCTCAACTCCGAGGTCACGGCGAACGAGGAGCAGTTCGCCGAACTGAGCGCCAAGTGGGGTGAACAGGCCGAACTCCTGCGCTTCATCAACCGCCTGGGCGTGGTGGGCGTGCGCGAGCACTTCGAGGGCGCCCCCGAGCACCCCGCCGACGGCGCCGCCGAGTCCACCGACCGGGCCCTGTACCTGGTGATGAACTACGTGGAGGGCGTCGACCTGCGCGACTGGCGGGCGGAGCACGCCGTCGAGGGGCCGCGCGGGCAGCGCGAGGTACTGCGCTACCTGGAGCAGATCGCCCTGGTGCTCGACGTGCTGCACTCGGGGCGCGCCACCCCCTCCAAGCGTGTGGTCGTGCACGGAGACCTGTCCCCGGGCAACATCATGATCAGCGACGAGGGCCAGGCCACCCTGGTCGACTTCGGCCTGAGCCGGATCGCGGCCCGCCACATGACCGCGCGGCCCTGGTTCACGCCCGGCTACGCCGCCCCGGAGATCTTCAACGGCGAGTACTCGGCGGCCACCGACCGGTACGCGTTCGGCGCCATCGCGTTCTTCGCCCTCACCGGGGAGGACCCGCCGCCCTCGCCGGAGCAGCTGCGCGACCGCTTCGGCGCGTTGCCACTGGTCGCCGCGGCCGGGGAGCGCCAGCGCGTGCTCGTCATGTCCATGTTCTCCGCCGAACCGGGGGAGCGGCCCGAGGCCTCGGACTGGATCCGCGCCCTGCGCTCCCTGGCCACCTCCGTGCCCTGGACGGGACCGGTCGCCGAGCCCGGTGACGCCGTGTTCGCGGCGGCGGTGGCGGAGGCCCCGGCCGAGCCCGCCGG
>NZ_ANBC01000102.1 GCF_000341125.1 Nocardiopsis lucentensis DSM 44048
CCGGTCCGCCGCCCGAGAGCGGCCCCGTGGCGGACCGGCCCGGCGCCGAACCGTCCGCTCCCGACACCCGGGCCGAGACGCCGTCCGGCGCTTCGGACATGGCCCCGCGCCCCGTCGGCGGGATGCGCGGGCGACCGCAGGCGGAGCAGGACCCCGCCGCCTCGGGTCCGGTCGCCGCCGCGCCGCCCGCTCCCACGGGTGGTCCGGTCGGTGGTACACCCTCCGGCCCCGCGGCCCACACCGGGCACCCGGCCGGACCGCCTCCCGGGGGCCCGAGGCCGCCCCAGTCGCGTCCGGTCTCCGGTCCCCAGCCGTCGCGTCCCGTGCCGCCCCCTCCGGGCCGGGCCCCGGGCGGCCCGACCCACCACGGCCCCGCGATGACCGGCCCCCAGCCCGTGTGGAGCGGCCCCGCCGCCCCGCCGCCGACCGGCGCCTTCTCCCAGCCGGTCGCCGCGGCCGCCGAGGCCGGGGTCCCGCCCAAGCGCAGGTCGCGTAAGCCCCTGTTCGTGGGGTTCGCCATCTTCGGCGTGGTGTGCCTCGTCGGGGGAGCGGCGGGGACCTACTGGGTGATGGACCGCGTCGTCCCCGTCGTCGCCGCCGACGGCACCGGGAGCGCGGCCGACCAGGCTCTCGACGAGCCTTCCGAGGACACGACGGCCCCGGCCGAGCCGACCGCGGCCGACCCCGCGGAGGCAGGCGACGAGCCGACGGCGGGCCCCGGCACCGACATGACCGCCGACCCCTCTCCCGCGGAGTCGGGCGCCCCCGACGACACGGAGCCGGGAACCACCCTGCTCACCCAGCTCGATCCGGTCGACCAGGACGGCAGGTGGACTCACGACGTGGGTCGCGCCGAGATGAACGCGCGGGTGTACAGTCGTGCGCTCGTCTCCCCGGAGGTGTGCGGGGGCGACTACGCCGACTGCAACGGATGGGTGGACTACAACCTCAGCCGCGCCTACACGTCGTTCACCACGACCATCGGCGTGGACGACACCTCCAGCGCCTCCGAGACCGTGACCTTCACCGTCTACGCCGACGACGAGTCGCTCATCTCCGAGACCGTCCGGTTGGGGGAGACGATCGACCTCGACGTCGACGTCACCGACGTGCTGCGCCTCCGGTTGGAGGTCGAGTCCAGCGACGACGGCATCTACCCGGTCTGGGCGGAGCCCGCGCTGACCAGCTGACCGCAGGCGCGCCGTCCCCGAGCGTCGCCGCCCGGGGACGGTGGGACGGGCGTCGGTCCGGGCCTACTCGGCGCGCCAGCCGCCCTGGCGGTCGGCGAGGTTGAGCGCGGTGGTCACCAGCGGCACGTGGCTGAACGCCTGCGGGAAGTTGCCGACCTGGCGCCCGGCGTTGGGGTCCCACTCCTCGGCGAGCAGCCCCAGGTCGTTGCGCAGCGACAGCAGCCGTTCGAACAGCTCCTTGGCCTCCTCCTGGCGGCCGATGGACAACAGGGCGTTGGCCATCCAGAAGCTGCACGCCAGGAAGGCGCCCTCGTCACCGGGCAGCTTGTCGGCGGAGGTCTCCAGGTCGGTGCGGTACCGCAGCACGAAACCGTCGACCATGAGGTCCTTGCGGATCGCCTCGATGGTGCCGACCACGCGCGGGTCGTCGTAGGGCAGGAAGCCCACCTCGGGGATGAGCAGGAGCGCCGCGTCCAGCTCCTTGCTGCCGTAGTACTGGGTGAAGGTGTTGCGGTGCGGATCGTAGCCGTACTCGCACACCTCGGCGTGGATGGTGTCGCGCAGGGACCGCCACCGTTCGATGGGGCCCTCCTTGCCGAACTCCTCGATGCTGCGCACCGCGCGGTCGGCCGCCACCCAGGCCATGACCTTGGAGTGGACGAAGTGCTGGCGCGGGCCGCGCACCTCCCACAGGCCCTCGTCGGGCTCGTCCCAGCACCACTCCAGGTAGTTCACCAGGGAGCGCTGGAGCCCCCACAGGTAGTCACCGCCGCGGATGTTGGACCGGCGGGCCAGGTGCAGCACGTCCATGACCTCGCCGTACACGTCGAGCTGGTACTGGCCGACCGCGGCGTTGCCGATCCGCACCGGCCGCGAGGCCTCGTACCCCGGCAGCCAGTCGGCCTCCCACTCGGTCAGCCGCCGCTCTCCGCGGATGCCGTACATGATCTGCATGAGCTGCGGTTCACCGGCGACGGCCCGGACCAGCCACTCGCGCCAGGCGAAGGCCTCCTCCTTGTACCCGGAGCGGATCAGCGCCTCCAGGGTGATGGTCGCGTCCCGCAGCCAGCAGTATCGGTAGTCCCAGTTGCGGACCCCGCCGATCTCCTCGGGTAGCGAGGTGGTGGGCGCGGCCACGATGCCGCCCGTGGGCCGGTAGGTGAGGGCCTTGAGCACGATGAGGGAGCGTACGACCGCCTCGCGGTAGGGGCCGTCGTAGGTGCACTGGTCGACCCACTTGTCCCAGAACCGCTCGGTCCGCGACAGCGCCTTCTCCGCGTCCAGGTGGTCGGACTCCTCCACCTGCGAGGGGTGCCAGGTCATCACGAAGGGCACGCGCTGACCCGCGGTGACGGTGAAGGAGGCGTCGTGCGTGAAGTTGTGGCCCTGGAGGGCGACGGGTGCGCTCAGCCAGATGGCGTCGGGTCCGGCGATGGCGACCAGTTCGGTTCCGGCGCGGTGCATCCACGGCACCACGTGGCCGTAGTCGAACCGGATCCGCATGGTGGTCTCCATCCGGACCGATCCGCTGATCCCCTCGACGATGCGCACGATGTGCGGTGCTCCGCCGCGCGGCGGCATGAAGTCGATGACCCGCACGCTCCCGGTGTCGGTGTCCCACTCCGACTCCAGGATCAGCGTCTCCCCCCGGTAGCGGCGCCGGGTGGCGTTGGGTTCGCCGTCGGCGGGCCGGAGCGCCCAGCTGCCGTTCTGGTCGTCGCCCAGGAGGGCGGCGAAACAGGCGGAGGAGTCGAAGTCCGGCAGACACGCCCAGTCGATGGAGCCGTCCCGCCCGACCAGCGCGGCGGTCTGCATGTCGCCGATCAGTGCGTAGTCCTCAATCCAGCCGGGCACGCGGCTCACCCCCAACACGTCGTCATGGTTTGTGCGGTTGGCGCGAGAACCCGTGTGGGGACGGGGGCGCGCCGCTCCTTCGCGGTCGCACCACGCACATCCGTGTACGCGCCCCGTC
Organism: Nocardiopsis lucentensis DSM 44048; assembly: GCF_000341125.1. Lineage (GTDB taxonomy): Bacteria > Actinomycetota > Actinomycetes > Streptosporangiales > Streptosporangiaceae > Nocardiopsis > Nocardiopsis lucentensis. Next base: position 3,163 of record NZ_ANBC01000102.1, read on the forward strand.
GGGGGTCTCCGGCCCGCCCCGGCACCGGACGTGGTCCAGGGCCGGGAAGGGGCGCCGTCCGAGTCATCGGCTCACCTCCCCGGCCCTTGCTTGCCTCCCGTATACCCGGTTATGTGCCCAGGTGAGGGCAGGCTAAAGAGGCGGACCGAAGGAAGGGGCCGAACCCGTCTTCCTGTCGTTCACCGCGGTCCCCATCTTCCCCTCTTCCTGGGGTGCGCGCTACCCGCAATTGCACGTGCATTTGAGCGAGCAGGGTGTTATGTAGCGAATTGTGGAGTTTTCGACTACAGAAGTTATGACGCGGTGATCAACCGCGAATGACGGTCGGGTTAGGGCGTGTGTGGTGGATGCCGCCCGTCGCGAGCGGCGTCTCCAGTGCGGGTCTCGCTAGGCCGAAGAAGGAGTCAGGGTGGGGTCCTGTCGACTGATGAGAACGCCGCGAGAGTTGTGCTGGGGCGTCGCGCAGCAGGGCGAGTGTCCGCCACACACGCCCTAACGGTGAGGTGGCGCCTGAACCGACGGCTCTCGGTCCGGTACACGCATCACCGGCAGGAACGCCTGGGCCAGCGGACCGATCGCCAGAGCGTACACGACCGTTCCCACCCCCAGCGTTCCGCCGAGCAGGGTGCCGGTGATCACCACCACCACCTCGATCGTCGTCCGAGCCAGCCGCACCGACCACCCGCGTTCGGCGAGTCCGGTCATCAGACCGTCACGCGGGCCCGGGCCGAGGCGGGCGCCGATGTAGCACCCGGTGGCCACACCGCACACCAGCACGCCCAGGAGCAGCGCTCCCACCCGAAGGGACAGGGAGCCGGGGGAGGGGAGCAGCCACAGGAACAGATCCACCGTCGTGCCGACGACGACCACGTTGCTCAGGGTCCCCAGACCGGGCCGCTGCCGCAGCGGGATCCACAGCAGCATCAGCGCCGCGCCGACGAGCACGCTCCACGTGCCGATCGACAGCCCCGTCCGCCGGGCCAACCCCTGGTGCAGCACGTCCCAGGGCATCGCGCCCAGTTCGGCCCGGACCAGCAGGGCGCCGCTGAGCCCGTACAGCGCCAAGCCGAGGTAGAGCTGGACCAGGCGCCGTGCCCGCGGTCGGGGCACGATCCGGGCGAGCCGGTCCCGCGCCTTGGCGGGTGGTGGTCCCTGGTCGAAGGGGTGGGGACGATCGGCCACGCGGGTCTCCTGACTCCGGTCGATGACGGGGGAGTGGTGGACCGTTGGATGGGGCCATGAACGGTGCCACATCGATATGGTGGCCAAAGTGGCGCCCGTGTTGAAGCGCCAATTGGGACAACTGGCCCGAGACAGGGATGGCTGGGGGAAGCATGGTGCGGCAGAGTGGTCACCGCGGGACGGAGCGGACCCCCACCAGGGGCGGCGGTCGGCGGATCAACGGCCGTCTGCTGGCCCGCCTCATCGGGGAGGCGCCCGTCGAACGCCCCTACTACCTGGCCATCGCCCGGTCCGTCAGCGGCCTGGTCCTGGACGGCCGCGTCCCCACCAACACCCGCCTGCCCGCCGAACGCGACCTTGCCGCCGCCCTCGGCGTCAGCCGCAACACCGTCACCGCCGCCTACTCCTGGCTGCGCGACAACCGCTTCCTGGACAGCCGTCAGGGCGCGGGCAGCTGGACCGTCCTGCCCGACACCGGCACCAGCGAGCTGTCACCGTTCGCCCCGGTCGCCGAGCACATCGACCTCGGCGTGGCCGCCCCGCCCGCCGTGGAGGGTCTGCGCGCCGCCTCGTTCCAGGCCGCCGAGCAACTCGCCGCGCACGTGGGCGGGCTCGGCTACTACCCCTACGGCCTTCCGGAACTGCGGCACGCGATCGCCCGCCGCTACGTCGAGCGCGGTCTGCCCACCACCCCCGAGCAGATCTTCGTCACCAACGGTTCCCAACAGGGCATCGCCCTCCTGTTGGACCTGCTGGCCCAGCCCGGCGACGAGGTCCTGGTCGAGTCGCCCACCTACCCGCACGCGGTGGACGCGATCCGCAGGGCGGGCGCCCGCATCCGGACCGTCGGCGTCACCCCCCAGGGGTGGGACATGGAGTACCTGTCCGACGCCTTCCGCCAGTGGAAACCGGGACTGGCCTACCTCATCCCCGACTTTCAGAACCCCACCGGCGCGCTGATGGACGACGAGGAACGCCGCGTGCTCGTCCGCGAGGCGCGCAGGGCGGACACCCACCTGATCATCGACGAGACCGTCGCGGAACTGGCCATCGACTCCGGTGACCTGCCCGCTCCGGTGGCCGCCCACGACACCGACGGACGGGTGCTGACCGTCGGCTCGGTGGCCAAGCTCCTGTGGGGCGGGTTGCGCGTGGGCTGGATCCGCGCCACGCCGCCGATGGTGGCACGGCTGATGTGCGCGCGCCAGCGGTTCGACCTCGCCGGGGCGGTGCTCGACCAGCTCACCGTCACGCACCTGCTGGCCGACGTGATGCGGATCCGCGCCGAACGCAGCCGTCAGCTGCGGCGCAACCGCGACGCCCTGGTGCACGCGCTGCGCGAGCGTCTGCCGGACTGGCGGGCCCGCGG